>NZ_RQGQ01000020.1 GCF_004770265.1 Leptospira congkakensis | reverse complement strand
ACTCAATCACCGTTTCACCATCATTAGGAATGTACACTCCACGTCAATCAACTATTGTAAAAATTGTCCCGAAATGATTTCTTTTTTTTCAAAATTTCTTTGTGAATTTCAGAGCAAACGAAGACTTATCAACTCATTAAGTTAAGAATAGAAAATCTAATTTACGAAAAAACGAACTATGTTTCTGCCCAGGTACCGGCAGCAAGGGAGCATAACAGATATTACGTGAAATCGTTTTCAATAGGACCAAGAAAGTTCTGTTAAAAAGATTTTATTTCCTAATTAAAGAATTATAAAATAAAACTTGACCCAAGTTTAAATAGGTTTCTCTGGATGGACTTACAGGAAATTCAAGAGAAAAGCAGGCAAGGGAGTTTTATGAAATTTATTTCCAAAACATTGTTATTCTTTTGTTTTCTATTATCCTGTGCAGGCGACAGAAACAAATTTCCTAAATTAGAAAATGGAATTTTAAATCTTCAAAATCATTCCTTTAAAGAAGTGGAACATTTTTCCTTAGAAGGAGAATGGAAATTTACACCAGGAGAATTCACTCTTCATGAAACAGAAAAAACCATTTTAGTTTCTATCCCAGAATCTCCCAATTGGAATTCATATAACCCAAATAGCGAAAAGGAAAAGATAGGTTATGGAATTGGAAGTTATCATCTCACAATCTATCCGCCCCATAACACGGAGAAGTTTGCCATTGATTTTACAATTTTATTTTCAGATTGTGAAGTGTACCAAAACAAAATAAAAATTGGTTCCACTGGATCATTAACGAATACAATGGAAGGTTTTGATATCAAACCTCACTTGATGCCCCTACTACCTGCAAACAATAACCCGATCCATCTTACTGTTTTTGTAAAAAATCGTTTTTATCCCTTAGGCGGAATTCGGATTCCTCCAAGTTTCGGAACTTATGAATCTCTGAAAACCTCTCGTGAAAAAGAAATATTAAAGGATGCCATTGTCGTCGGTGGGTTTATTTTTTTAGGTTTTTATCAACTTGGAATGCACTTCACAAGAAGGAAAATCATAGGTTCTCTTTATTTTTTTCTTTTCTGTTTTGTGATGTCTTTTCAAATTCTAGCGGCAGGATCGGAAACTTTATTTGTATTGTTTGAATCCATTCCCAGTGAAGTAGTGTTTAGGATTGATTTTTTCACACAATATATTGGTGTCATTTTGGGATTAAACTATATATATAGTTTAACGAAAGAATATATTTCAAAAAAAATCATATCTATTGCCTCGGGAGTATTAATCGTCCCTTCATTTATTTCGATTTTTGGTTCTATTTACCTAATGAGTTTCATTCACCTCTATGTTTTGTGTATAATTATCCCTATACTAGCTATTGCCTTATATTTAATCATTAGTTACATAAGAGACAAACGCGCTGGATATGTTTATCTTGGATTATCCATTATCTTAATGATTGGATTTGCCAGTCATGATATTGTTTTGTCTCTATTACACAAAACACAGCCATTTATATTAAATTATGGATTACTTCTTTTTGTTTTTTTTCAGTCGATCTTTTTGTCGAAACACATTTCGGGAGAAATTGTTTCTGCTGAATTAAAGTTTGAAGATGCCTTACACCAATTGATCCAATCCGAAAAACTATCTTCTTTGGGAGTCATGGTCGCAAGTGTTGCGCACGAAATCAATTCACCGCTCAGTGCTGTCATTATGACAAGCGACTCCATTCGTGAGCATATCGCAGATTTCTTTAGAGAGTTGCCATATTACGAACCAATCCCAAAAGACTGTTATCCAATTCTGATTTCTTTAGTGGAATTGTCTCTGATCCAAGTGGAACCACCTTCTGGGAAAGACTATCGCCAACAAAAACAGGAATTACTTAGCCATTTAGAAACCCTTAGAATCGATGATATAGAAAAAGTTTCCGAATTGTTAGTAAACTTAGGGCTCAAGGAAATTCCAAAAGATTGGATTTCTGTTTTTTCAGAAAAGAGGTCGGATTCTCTAATCACCTTAGCAGAAAAAGTGGTTATGATCTTACAAGGAACAAACACAATTCAAATTGCGGCAAACAGAACAATCAAAATTGCCCAAGCATTAAAGAATTTCACACATTTTGATCCTAAAGCTGAAAAACGATCGATCCAACTTTCTGATTCCATTCAAAATATCATCGCTGTTTTAGAAGGATATACCAAACAAGGAATTCAAATTATTACAAATTTCTCTCCAATACCACCTATTTTATGTTATCCTGATGAACTAAACCAAGTTTGGGCGAATTTATTACAAAATGCAATTCAATCTATGAATGGAAAAGGAAGTCTCAAAATAGAAATCGGACAAACTAACTTAAATGGGGAAAACTATGCTTATATTTCCATTCAAGATTCAGGAAGTGGTGTTCCTCAAGATATCATCGACAGAATTTTTGATCCATTTTTTACAACGAAACCAGTGGGACAAGGAACAGGACTCGGACTCTATATATCAAAACAAGTCATCGAAAAACACAAAGGAATCGTTGAAGTAAAATCAAAACCGGGGGATACAAAATTTGTAGTTTATCTTCCTTATTTAGCCAAGGAAAAATAAAACCACCACTACGTTTCGATTTCAATATTAGGAAGGTATTCCATCTACTTAGGATCGGGCAATCGAAAGCTAACCGTTGTTCCTTTTCCTTTTTCGCTTGTGGCCCAAATTTCACCACCATGTAATTTTATAAATTCATTACAAAGGATGAGGCCAAGACCCGTTCCCTTTTCCCCTTCTAATCCAATACTGGTTATTTGTGCGTCCACACGAAACAATTTCTCTAAATCAGAGCTACCCATCCCAACTCCGTTGTCATGACATTCCACTCGCGTCCCATCTTCATCTTGTTTCACAATGATTTTAATCTCACCATTATCATTTGTAAATTTAATCGAATTTGTAATGATATTGCGAAGGACGGTTTGGATCATTTCAGAATCTGCATAAACGTAAGCCAACTCTACAGGGATATCGACCACTATATGAATGGATTTTTTTTTGACCGAAGATTCCACTTGGTCTGTGATTTTTGTAATAAGATGGATGAGATTGATTTGTTTGGGGCGGAATGGCATATTTCCCGTTTGGGTTCTGGCCCAATCCAGAAGTTGTTCTAAAAGTCCATACAACATAGACGCTGAATTTTGAATTTCAAAAATAGTTTCTTTTTTTTCCGAGTTCGTATGAGAATCAAAGTCTTCGTAGAGTAGTTCTGTTAATTGTTTGAATGCCCCTAATGGATTTCTCAAATCATGTGCAATGATCGAAAAAAATATATCTTTGGTGCGATTGGATTCACTTAACAATTTCTCCGAAGTATGTAAGGCTTCAATGGCTTTGTTCTTTTCAAAAACTTGTTTTCTGAGTAACTTAGTTCGATCAAAAACTTTCTTTTCCAACTCGAAACGATAAGCTATCAGACGTTGGTATTGTAGAGTGATAAACTCAGACAAAATAGAAAAAGGAATGAGAAAGGATATTAAATAAATATACGAATCAAAAACACCCGGGTAAACAAATGGGCCAATTCCCATCCTCGTCATAAGGATACTCGAGAGATATAAAAGAAACACACCCAAGGTGACCCCTCGGATTTGGAATCTATAACCAAGATAAATCAAAATCAAAAAAGATAAAAAGAAAAGATATGGATAACGATAAACAATGATTGCCTGTACTAAAATAAAAGCAGTGGTCCAAAGGATTAACTTAATGGAAAAGTCTTCAAATCGAAACTTTCTCCAGGCCATAAAAAATGGGACTGTGATGAATATACCAATTGTATCACCAAAAATAATGACAATCAGCGTATGAATGATTTCAGAAAAATTTAGTTTATAAAAATATCCGAAAGTATAAAGAACTCCACCTAAACACAAAATGGAAATGACACTGGAAAGAAAAGAAACATAAGTAACAAAATAAAAATTGTCTTTTGCGGAATTTAAACTTTTACGAATTTTTTTAATCCAAAATGTATATGCTAAAGTGGATTGTAATGTGTCCACACCAGCAGTAAGACAAATGCTAAGATACAAATCGAACTGACTTAAATTATGGTGACTGCTGATCAGGCCGTCTTTATTGGAAATAAAACTAGCAAGCCAAACCACGGGCAAAAACCAATACCCAAAAAACAAACAACCGATGAGTCCAATTCCAGAGGGGATCCAGAGGACTGCCAAGTTCACTGGTTGGAACGAAAAATATTCCATTCCCAACTTGGCAGTTCCTATATAGAGGAGGAATAATATGAAACCCTTTAGGAATTGCTTCCAGTTCATGCGGATAGAATAGTGGATGGACAATTGGAGAAAAGCGAAATTATCTTTCAAATCCCTTAGTCTATCTAAGGGATACCCCAAATGAAAGGATCCATTTTCGACTGAAATACTTGGATTGTACTAAAAAAATTGAAATTAATTTCCTGACAAAAGAGACTTAAAATCACTGGCAATGTCTTTACTTTTCATAAAATATGTGCCAACTAACATAGAATCTACAATACCTCTGTATTTTTGCCAATCAGCATAACTTTCAATTCCTGATTCAGCCACGCGGATGATGGAGCTATCTAATTCGGGAGCAATTTCCTCTATTAGATTTTTATGAATTTCGAATGTATCTAAATCTCTTGTATTGATACCGATGGTGGTTGCCCCTGCATCCAGTGCTGTTTTTACCTCTTCTCGATTGTGTGTTTCCACAAGGACAGAAAGACCCAAACTCTTAGCATACTTATGTAAGGAAGTTAGATCTTTAGGAGAAAGTATTCTTACGATGAGTAAAATGGCAGAGGCGCCATAAGAATAGGCTTCGTCAATTTGGATCGGATCAATGATAAAATCCTTTCTGATCACAGGGATAGAAACTGATTCTGCTACTGATTTGAGATCGTTTAAGGATCCAAAAAAATATTGGGAATCGGTAAGGACAGAAATGGCACCGGCACCCGCAGATTCATAAATGGAAGCAATTTCTACAGGAAAATAATTGGGTCTAAGGATTCCGGAACTAGGGCTTCCTTTTTTGCACTCAGCAATGACTGAAATGGAATTTGTTTTGAGGTGTGATTCCCAAGGTCGTATAGGAATGATACGAGGAGGAAGGCTCTTCCCCCTAACCACACGAATCTCCTCGTGTTTGGTCTCTACAATCTTATGTAATACAGGATTCAAAAACCCACTTAAAACGCTTTTAGCGCAGCGTCTTCGGAATCATAGATATCAAACAGAGAAGTGAGTTCAATGACGTCAAAGATACGTTTGACTGCAGGTTTGATGTTGGAAATTTTTAAGGAACCCTCTTTGGAATTCAATTTGCGGAGCGTGGAAATACAAGCTCGGAATCCAGAGGAAGACATATATTCAACGTCCTTCATGTTTAGAAGAACCTTTCTATGACCAGCATTGTCGATGAGTTCCATAAGGCCCTCTTCCACTTCATTTGCCACAGAAACGTCCAATCGACCTTCCAGATATACAACCAGTTTTCCGTCTTTCACTTCGTGTTTCAGCACCGATTTACCCAACCTGATATGATTTTACAAAATCATCGTATTTTAGCGGAGTGTCAATCAATGTTTTCTGAAACCATTCCAACACAAATCGACCTCGGCCAGTTCCATAAATTCCTTATTTTAGGAGGGGGTTCCTCAGGAGATTCCTCTGCCAAATTATTATCTTCTATTGGAAAACACTGTATCTTAGCAGACAAATTTCCAGAAAGAGCCAATGCCCAATTGTATACTTCTGTTTTGTCAGACAATCACCCACAGGAAACATTAGAGGGAATCGATTGTATCATCAAAAGCCCTGGTATCCTTCCTGATCATCCTATCTTAGAAGAAGCGAAAAAAAAAGGACTTCCGGTTCTAAGCGAAATTGCTTTGGCTCGAGTTTTTTACAAAGGCCCTGTCATTGGGATCACGGGAACCGATGGAAAGTCCACGACAACAGCCCTTACCTATCACATTCTAAAATCAAAATTTCCGAATTCAAAAATGGGAGGAAATATTGGAGTTCCTTTTACTTCTTTTTGTTTGGAACCTTTAGATTTAGTTGTATTGGAACTTTCTAGTTATCAATTAGATGACTCACCTAACCTTAGCTTAACTGCATCTGCTATTTTAAATTTGGCATCTGATCATTTAGAAAGACATAAAACCATGCAAAATTATGCAAAAGCAAAATGGAAAATTCAAAACTTAAGTGACCCAAATCATATATCCTTTGTAAGTCCGAACTTTCTAAATTTTTTGGAAGATAAAATTTTGGATCATTCCAATTTAAAATTAATTGGTGAAAATCAAAATTACTTTGTGAGTTTAGAACCGAATTTAGTTCACACTCCCAATCATATTTATGACACATCCAAGTTTCCACTCAAAGGGAAACACAACTTAATGAATTTATGTTTTGCTATTGCCCTTAGTGAAACTATGGGAATGGATTGGAAAGAAATCCAAAATGGGTTTGAATCCTTTACTGGACTTCCACACCGATTCCGAAAGATGGACAGTTCTGAATTTCAAAATTTATACCGGAACATTCAATTCATCAATGATTCCAAATCCACAAATTTACATTCCATGCTTTCAGGGATTTCTGGATTCAAAAAAGGAGATGGATTGTTTTTGATTTTGGGAGGAATTCCCAAAACAGAACCAATTGATCCATTCTTAAAACGATGGAAAGAATTGGAATGTCCGATTTGGGTTTATGGTAAGGCGGTTGATGTTTGGAAATCAGAATTTGATATAAGTGGATTTCCAGTTCATTATTTCCCTGATCTACCTTCCCTGCTAAAAGAATTAAAAAACAATATCGATTCTGTATTAGAAAATAGTAACACAGATCAAAACAAAATCCAATCTGTGATTTTTTCACCAGCAGGTGCCAGTTTTGATTTGTATAAGAATTTTGAAGAAAGAGGAAACCATTTCGAAGAACTCATCAAACAAACATTTGGTTGATGAACAAAAAAAAGATTGTATCCTTCTTCTTTATGAAAACAAATTTATCTTTTGTGTAAAATTCTTTCGTAAGCTTTACTACCGATAAAGATATCCAAAAGATCGCCATCGATGTGTTGGTCTCTGACTTCCATTTTTAATATATCAAAGGCCCGCTCCAAAGGAACTGCTTTTTTATAAGGACGGTCTTGGTCCGTAAGAGCATCAAAAATATCCGCAATGGCCATCATCTTGGCTTGGACGGGAATTTCAACGGCAGACAAACCTCTCGGATATCCAGATCCATTTAGTTTCTCATGGTGGCCATGAGCAATAGCAGGAACCATTTTGAGTTCACGAGTCCAAGGGATTTTGGATAAAAATTGAAACGTATGTTCCACATGAGATTCTATTTCTCTTCTCTCATCAAAGTCCAAAGAACCACGACGAATCGATAAAAAGTTAAACTCACGAGGCATCAGTAAATTCAACTGGTTCCCCTCTGTTGTATGATAACTCATTTTGGAAATCTCTTCTAAAAAGTTAGAATTTCCTTCCTCCAAAATGGAAGGTTCATTCGATTCGGAAATGACTCGAACCATTTCTTCTAATTTTTCTTTTTCTAAATTGTATTCCAGTTGGATTGATTTATCAAACTCTGCATAACCATTGTTACCGTGTTTTTTAAGGTATTCAATTTTCTTATTATAAAGATTTGCTTCCACATCTTTTAAAATAAATTGAAACCGCCAACGAATTAAATCCAATTCGTAGTCTTCTAATTTTTTGGCTTTGACAAGAACCTTTTCCCGAACCCCAACCTTACCAAAATCATGAAGAAGAGAGGCATACCGAATTTCTTTTACTTGTGATTCATTAAAATGAACATCCTTAAATCGTCCGGCTTGGATTCCATTTACAGACTCGGCAAGCCCCACTGTGTACTGAGCCACACGAAACGAGTGACCGGATGTTGTTGGATCCCTCGATTCAATCGCCGAAACACTAGCAGTCACAAATCCTTCAAACAAGGTTTCAATATCATGAACCAAATTGTTGTTTTGAATTGCAACAGCGGCTTGTCCTGCCACGGCCATCACCAACTCTTCAGAATATTTATCATATTCTAAGATGGAATTGGTTTTCATTTCCTCTAAGGTTAGTTTGGTTTGAAAATTCTTCTTTCGATTGATGAGTTGGATGACGCCCACAACTTCATCATGGTGATCCTTCATAGGAACCACGAGCATAGACTTTGAATAATAATTACTCATTTTATCAAAATCACTGTTGAATTTGTATTCTTCGCTACCGGACAATTCGTACACATTTTGGATATTGAGTTGTTTTCCAGTAAAGGCTACGTAACCAGCGATACTCTTTTTATTGATGGGTAAAATAAATTCATCGGAATTCAGATCTAAGGCCGAAATTTTAAATCTTAAATTTCGCAGATTCCCTCTTTCATCCTTTTCCACCAAATACAAGGAACCCGAATCGGAATTAGAAATTTCACGAGCTGAATTCAAAATATCACGGAGCAATTTAGTGAAATCTTTTTCGTTGGCGAGACTGATTCCAATCCTTGTGAGTTTGGAAATTTCGTTAGTGGATACATTGATCCGTTTTTGGAGTTCGAATTTGTCCACAACCATCTGAAGGCTAGTGAATGCATTGGCGAGGGCTTTGACCAAAAACACAAGCGGAGCATCATCAGGAACATTCGTAAAAAATAAATCTTCCTCAATGTTTAGGGCGATGTATCCGGTATAATCAATAGGTGCTCGAACAATAAAGCTCGACATAATGGTAGGATGGTTCTTTAAGAATTGGTGGATCTCTTGGTGTTTGGATTCTAATTCATACCTTGAGATATAGAACAATACTTTGGCGATACGACCATGGGAATCGGTTTCAATTTGATCCAGATCGGCTAAGGTCAAAACCTTTGCTTTGATCTTTTTGGTATAATCGGCAATTTTGCCTTCAAAAAAAGGGTCGTCCGTGATGATGAATTGTGTATCCGGAGGTTTGGTCACAGGCATACTATCGACATGAAAAAATCGACTGTCGATTGTTTTTTTGTAAAATTAATCTTACTTTTGTTTGTTTAGAAGGATGATCCCAAAACAGAGAGAAGAGACCAAATAAAAACTCAAAAAATACAGAACTTGGACTCCTAACAATACATAGGGTGCGTGTACCCACTCGTTTGGTTCTGTGAGTAAAAAAGGAAGGAAAATTCCGAGAGCTGATGGATAGAGAAAGGAAACCACCCCTCGAATTCCGGACTCCGACCAGGACAAGGATGACAAATAGGAATACAGTAGTCTCCCAAAAATCCCAGAAAGGATGGCCAAAGGCAGAACCACCACAATTTCAGTTCCCAAACAGGAAGAAAATGCTAAGCCGCCAATCCAAATTCCGATTTCCGATTCAGAAGAGACGGTTTCTTTTTTGAATTTCGAAACAAATAAAAACCCCAAAAAAGAAGAAACCCCATAGAAAAGGATCGCAGAGACTTGGTTGTAAAAGTTCACATCCGTTTTCCATGGAGACAAAATGAGAAACGCGGCCGGTAAAAAGCTTAAATAAATAAAACGGGAGCTATCATCGCCTAACCCTCGCTTATCTCCCAAATCTTCATTCCAAAACATTTCCCGTGTCCAAACAAAAGCACCAAGTGCGATCGCAAATGGTAAAATAAAGGTATTATCTTGGACTTGGATGGTAGTCTGAAAGAAATGAATTCCAAAAAGTAAAGAGACCCAAAACAAATATAAAAAACTAGAAACCAAAATCCGGCGAACCGGTTTTAAAACGAATATCCTTTCTTCTAAAGAGGAATAGGATAAAAATAACAATAAATTACTTTTTGTGATATAAACAAAGATAGAATCTGTATTCCAAAGTTCAGAACGGATTCCCCATTTTTTTAATGATTCAACAATGATAAATCCAAGAACAGTGAGCATTGTCCACTGAAAGAGCAAATCCTTACGTTTCCATTCTTCGGAGATTCTAGTTAGAGTATGGAACAAAAAGAAACCGGAAAGAATACAAAAAAGGAATTCTGTTTCGAATAAATTCATAAGTTTACTTCCTCACTGACAGTAAACGGCAAGATGGAATACGGCGGTTCTCCGTTCCGATCCAAACTTTGAAAGTTATGATGGAATCCTCTGATGGATTGATTGCCGATTAGAATGAATTTTTCTTTTCCTGCCGGCTTTAAGAGGATGGTTCTGTTGAAAAAATACAATACTGGATTTGTTTTTAATTCTTTACCAATGTTTTGAAAATGGGGAAGAATTTTTGTATAAGGCTCATAAATATCAATAGAGTTTGCTGCGCGAATGATGATGGTTTTTCCTTTTAAGTTAGGAATTGGCCGATTTCGAAGGATCCAATTATTCGGATCGGTATAAACAGTTTGGAATTCACCCACTCCATCAGCAGAAAGAATTCGAATGTTTGGAAAAGCATAAAGCCTGTCTTTTAATTCCGGTTTTACTTTTTTTAAAAACAAATCTACTTCCCCAGGTAATTCCCATAAAACAACTTCCATACCGGAAAAATGTTTGGCAACGGCAAGAGAGGTAACACCTGGATATTCGGGATGGTTTAGAGCAGGGCCAATATCAAAAAATACAATTTGATTTCCTTTTTCAAATCGTTTCAGATCACCAAACAAGGTTTTGCGTAAGGCAGACATTGGTTTAGATAGAAACGCTTTTGTATTTAACAAATCATCCAAAAACAAATTGGTGTCTTCTAGTCTATTTTCATAGGTTCTGGCACGAATTTCTTCATCTTGTCCATTAAACAAATAACGACCCGTATAAGAACGGATTGTTTTTTCTTCTAACTCGGTAAAGGAGTTGGGACTAAGGGAATCCCAGGTATAAGGATAAATGGGTTTTCCAATTTCAAAACGATCGTTAGTTGGTAAGTCAACAATTTGTCCATAAGGGGATAACCTTGTGTATTGTTTGTAATAACTTTCCATTTGTTCCGTGTTGTTTCGAAGTTTAGAAAGAAGAGCCAAATTAAAAAGCGCATATCGATGATAAGGTTTTTCTTCTATTCCATAAATGGATTTGGCTTGGACAAAGGATTCCCAAATAGATTTTGCAATGCTCCATTTCCCAGATTTATAAAGAGAGGCCGCATATAAATTATAAGAATACAAGGCGATGTCATGGTTGGCATACCCTTCCTCCATAATAATTTTCCTTTGGTCTTGTAACAAAGACAAGGCAGCGGTGTAACGACCTAAATCATAATATACTTTTGCTAAGTTAAAATCCAAATAGAGGGAATGAATTCCCTTAAATTGTCCTCGAATGGATGATAATTCATAGGAAGCAAGTTCTGCTTGAGAAAGATCATAAAGGAGGAGGCCATAAAAATAGGAGTTTTCTACTGAATTTGGATCTAGTAATAGACCTAAAGTATCATATAGTTTTTTGGCAGAGGTTAAGTAATAAACAGCTTCTTCTTTTTTTCCATCGAGTACAAGTGCTTTTCCAAGCGAAGAAATGGTGTCTGCATAATCGCTATGAAATACGGATTTAAGAAGTTCTCTTTCTTTTCGTGCAGCACTTGCGTATTCTATAGTTTTACTAAATTCTTTTTTTGCGAAATAGAACTCAGAAATGTTTTTTGCAACATAGAACCTTGTGTATGGGGAAAAATTGGAGTTTCCACCGACACTACGCCAAATCTCTTTCAAAGATTCCTCGGTTCTTTTTTCTAAACCTATACTAATTTTGATGAATTGTAAATACTCTGAAGGAAAATCCAAAGTTTTTAATAGAGAGTTTTTTTCATCCAAGGATAACTTGGGATCATACTCTGATAACCGAACAAACTCTGATTCGGAAAGGAATTCATCGGCAGATGGAATTTTCCATTCAGGAGAACGTTTCATCAAACGATGCAAACGAATGGTTTCATCCAAAAGATGCGTTTGGGATTGATAAATGACAGAAACTAATTTTCCGCGTTCTTCATAAGGAAGAAATGCCGACTGACCAGTGTATGTTGATTTTTGTTCGACTGCTTTTAGTTTCGGAGTGAATTCAATCCCCTTCTCTTTCCATTCCAAAGATCCAAAAAAAACAAAATCGGCCCTTAGTTTTTTAGCTAAGGAAAGAGAATTTTCTTTTCCTAGATAAACTCCCCCAGTGACTTTTTGAAATTCGAAATCGATTAACTCGGCAAGGATCTTTAAGGTTTTGGGGTCAGATTCTTTTCCCTTAATTTCAAAGTCTCCTAAACTAAAAAAGGAAACGGATTCAGGTGATTCATAAGTAACCGGCAAGGATTCTTTTTTGATCGCATTACGAATCGAATAGTATAACGGTGCATAGGCGACAAACGCCAAAAGGGAAAAGGTAAGGAGGGTATTTTTTTGAAAGCGGGACAAGTTCAGCAAATTCTAAATAGTTTGGTTTGACCCAGTTTTATTAGAATTTTGCAGAACTCAAGGAAAAAACGGGGTTTCCCCCGTTCGATCTAAAATCTTATCGTTTGAGACCTAGAACTTCCTGGATCATTTGGTCAGAAGTCACGATGGTTCGGGAGTTGGCTTGGAATCCCCTTTGGGTCACGATCATATCTGTAAACTGATCAGAAAGATCCACGTTTGACATCTCAAGGAGTCCTGCGTTGATTTTTCCACGACCTTGGCTTCCTGCTTCCCCAATGTTTGCATCCCCTGAGTTCAGAGAGTAACTATACATTGTGTCTCCTTCTTTATTGAGACCGGCTGGGTTTGTAAAGTTCGCAAGAGCAATCCTTGCAAGTGGTTGGCGCACTCCATTGGAAAATACTCCCGTCACAGTTCCTGTGTTGTCGATGGAGAAAGATTCCATATATCCCATTGGATATCCATCTTGTTTCACAGCTTTCGTTGTAAAATCAGAAGAGAACTGAGTGATCCCACCCACAAGACCTGCTTCCCCTAAATTCAAACTGAATTTTTGAGCCGTTGGATTTCCTGGAATTCGGAAGGAAATATCTGCTTTTAGTTTTCCTGTGGTTTGAGAATCCACACCGTCAGAAACAGAGATGATTTTTCCGTCTGGAGTGAAGGATACTTCGAGCTCTTGGTTTCCAGAAACTTTTGTGTTCTCTCCACCGGTTCCACTTACGTCTACAGATACTTGGCTTGAGTCTTCCAATTTGAAACGCATCTTCCATACGTTTTCTCTCATTTTGTAAAACTCCACTCCCATTTGGCGAGTGTTTCCAAGTTCATCATAAACATTAATTGATGTTACATGGCCTCTTCTTTGGCGAGGGTCTGGATCATTGATATAACGTTGGATGTCTTCTTCTGTTGCGTCAGAAGGAACTGCTGCAACACTTGCATTGAGGTTGGATTGAAAATCTACGTTCTGAGTCGCACGAGCAGGTTCTTTGGAGTAAAGAGGAATCATGATGTCTTCCAAAGATCCAGCGGAGTTGATGTATTTGTTTCCACCATCATCCAAACGAGAGTTCCAACCTTGTACTTTCAAACCGTTGGCAGGGTTTACATAAAATCCGTTTTTATCTACGTTGAAAGCACCAGCGCGAGTATAAAATTGTTTGTCTCCATCTTTTACAACAAAGAAACCTTCACCTGATACGGCAACATCGGTATTCTTTCCTGTAGTTTGTAAAGCACCTTGAGTCATAATTTTATCAATAGCAGCAATGAGGGAACCAAGACCCACTTGTTTCGGGTTTGTTCCCCCGATTCTTTCGTTTGGTTCAGAAGCACCTTGTAACTCTTGCGAGATCATATCTTGGAAGGTAACTCGCTCTGTTTTAAAACCGTGTGTGTTCACGTTGGAAATATTGTTACCAATAACATCCATTCTTACTTGGTGGTTTTTCAATCCGGAAACTCCGGAGTAAAGTGATCTCATCATAACGTTATATCCTCTCTTTTTCTATCGACCTTTTTTGATTAATCCTGATAAGCTTCTTGTTTTTTTAATGTATTATTCGGTGCTTCAATCGCATTTGCCGGACGTTGGAATTCTGGCTCTGCTTTGAGAAGTGACGGATCAGAAATCAAATTGATTTTTGCAACATCAAGCATCCTTCCATTCACACGAACGTAGGTTTTCCCTTCGTTATCAAAAAGAATGGCACCGGCAAGTCCTGTCACATCTTCGCCAGTCACAAGATCTGGACCTGATACGATTTTGCCTACTACCGAATAACTTTGTTTAGATTCCATTCTGGCAATTCCAGAAGAAATGTTTTTCATTTGTTCGAGGGAAGAAAACTGAGCCATTTGTGCAATGAAGTCTTTGTCTTGCACTGGGTTTGTTGGATCTTGGTGAGAAAGTTGTGTGAGAAGAAGTTTTAAAAAATCATCTTTTCCTAGTTCTTTTTGTTTCTCACGAATTTCGATTCCTTTCAGACCACTTGTTTCCTCTTTTTCTAACTGATCCAAATGTTTACGAATATTGAAAGTTCTATCCCCTTCAAAGTATTTCGTTCTAGCTGAGTTTTGTGTCGATATGTCTTGCATTCCGTCTGGCATGGGATCCTCTATTTTTCTATATTTCCTAATGATTTATGCAAAAAACTCATATACTTTGGTTTCTTCTAATTCTTCAGAACCAAGTAAGTCAGAAGATTCTGCAAGTCCCAAAGAGTTTTCGCCGTTTCGGAATTTAGCGGCATCCACCATAGTTTGGTAGAGTTCATTTTGTTCTTTGCGATCTGTCAGTCCACTCCCATCATCCCATAAATCAATGATGAGCGCTTGTAAGTCGAGGCCTGATTCTTTTAAATTTTCTTTAATGGTTTGGATTTCATTTTGCAGAGATTTCTGAAGTTCTTCCGACTCTACAAGGATTCGGCCTTCTACCTTCTCACCATCCACAGTGACTTTTAAAGTAAGTCTGCCATATTCTTTTGGATTCATTACGATCTCAGCACTTGACTTTCCATTTTGAACAATGTCAAAACGTGCTTGTTTGATGAGTTCGTCGATGTTCTGTTTGAGATTTGTTTCTTTAGGTTTTGTTTGTTTTTCTGTAGAACGAATCTCTCCAGCTTTTTGTATGGATTTGGATTCTAAGGAAGTGAATGTAAATCCTTGTTTAGTCCCTCGTTCGTCTGAAGAACGGCCACCCTCTTCCCCTGATTTGGAAGAAGTTGCTGTTTGGATATTGGGAACTAAATTCGCTTCTACAGATTTTTGTTTTTCAGAAGCCGAAGGAATTTTAGAATCTTGTTTTTGAAATTCTTTATCTTTCACCCCGAGAGAACGGATCATTTTATCTGAGTTTAAAGTTTGATTCGATTTTTCTTGTTCCGAAGAAATTTCTCCGTTTTCAGAACTATTCTTGGATGGTTTGTTTGTTTTTGATTTTGTATCGGTTTTTCGAACAGAATGTTCGCCGGGAAGTTCTGTTACTTCTACTTTAACTTCTTTTCCTTTGGCAAATACCAAATCAGAAACAACGGAACCCGAATGGATGGATTCTTTTTTCACACCAAAGGATTCTGGTTTTTCATTCCCTTTTTTATTTTCTACAGGTTTCTTTTCCGCTTTGGGAAAAAGAACTAAATTAGAATCTTTCTCCAAAGGCATTTGCGATTTTGAAAATGCCGAATCATTTGTTTTGGTGCCTTTTTCCGTTTGGAAAAAATTCATCGCCAATTTTTTAGCTTCATCGATGAAGGCACTTCCCTCTTTAGGAGAATAAGCTGTTGTTTTCTCCGCAGATTTTTGTAAGGAAAGTAAAACTGTTTTTTCTTTACTAGCGAGTTCATTCAGTTGGTTGGCAGAAACCATTGACCGGTCCCAATCAGCATGGGAAGTTACAAGGCCAAGGCTATATTCCAATGCATCCCTATCTAAATCTTCTTCTTCAGTGTATTCATCTGTTTCTTCCGATGATGCCTGCTCTTTGGTAGCTGTAGTTTCACGAGAAGATTCTGACATTGAATTTAATTCTTGTTTGGTGGAATCTTCCGGTTTAGAAACTTCCGAAGGAGAAGATGTTTCTTCTTTTTCTCGCCCGAGTGTTTTGTATTCAGAACCAGGTAGTTTTTTTTCTGAATGCACTTGGAATTCTCGTTCCAGAATTTCCCCAAAACTTTCCCGCACCGCCATGGAATGGTTTTCGGAACCATTGGATTTGGAAGACTTCCAATCTACTTGGGGGAATTGAATTACGTTTTGGTTCGGGACTTTTACGTTCATAGGGTGCCTTCTCCCTTAAGGATCGAACTTCCCCAGATAACCTTTAGAGAATTATCTTCTTCCTTTTCTGGTTTATGTCAAAAAGGGAAAAGTTCCGGTTTTACGAAATAAATTTCGTTTGACGGATATCTGTTAAATTGGAGGATGGGTTTGATTTATTAAACAAAAGGACGCGAAAATGAAAAAAATTAACCGAATTTCGAATCTAAAACCAACAATTTCTGCAATATTGTGCATTTTATTAAGCTTTGGAGCTCTCTCCTCCCTAGCTGCAGAATCCACTTTCCTCCATGTGTCCTTTGACCCTACGAGAGAATTGTATGAAGAAATTAACAAAGCTTTCCTAAGCCAATGGAAGGCCAAAAAAGGAAATGAGTTTGCCATCCAACAATCCCACGGTGGATCAGGAAAACAAGCTAGAGCCGTGATCGATGGACTCGATGCTGACGTAGTGAGTCTTGCACTTTCCTACGACATTGATAGCATCTCCGCAAAATCAGGGTTAATTGATGCAAATTGGCAAAAAAAACTTCCAAACAATAGTGTTCCTTACTACTCAACCATTGTATTTTTAGTTCGTAAATCCAATCCAAAAAAAATCAAAGATTGGGATGATATCGTAAAACCAGGAGTTTCCATCATCACTCCAAACCCAAAAACAAGTGGTGGTGCACGTTGGAATTATCTAGCGGCTTATGGCTTTGCAAAACGCAAATACAAGTCTGACGAAAAAGCAACAGAGTTTGTTAAAGCACTATTCAAAAACACATCTGTTCTTGATACGGGTGCTCGCGGATCCACAACAACTTTTGTTCAAAGAGGAATTGGTGATGTTCTCATCACTTGGGAAAATGAAGCTAAACTTTCCCTTGATGAAGAAAAAAGATCTGGCAAAAGCACTTTAGAAGTTGTTTATCCTTCGGAATCAATCAAAGCAGAAACTCCGGTTGCTGTGGTTACCAAAACTGCTACAGAAAAAGGCAATTTGGAAAAAGCGACTACATATCTAGAGTTTCTCTACACAAAAGAAGGGCAATCAATCATTGCTAAACATTTTTTTAGACCGACTGACGCGGCTGTCGCAAAAGCTTCTGCAAAAGAATTTCCAAACTTAAAATTATTTTCCCTATCCGATTTAGGGGAAACTTGGGATTCTGCACAGAAAAAACATTTTGCAGATGGGGGCGTCTTTGATGCCATCTACAAAACTCAATAAAATATGTTAATAGAAACCCGGCCGTATAAAAAAATACATTTTGGAATCAGTTTAGGACTGACAGTTTTTTACTCGTCCGCGGTTGTCATCATCCCACTTCTAGGACTTTTTTTCCATTCCCTCGGGATTGGAGTTTCAGGAATCCTAGAAGTGTTTTCAGACGAAAGAATTCGTTCCGCACTATTTTTAAGTTTTAGTGTGGGCCTTGTTTCAGCACTCATCAATCTCTTCATCGGATTTTTATTTGCTTGGGTTCTTGTCAGATACAACTTTCCTTTTAAAAAATTACTCGATACCTTAATCGACTTACCGTTTACTCTCCCCACTGCTGTTGCAGGAATTGCACTTACTACAATCTATTCTCAAAATGGAATCATTGGATCCTACTTTGACAAATGGGGAATCAAAATTGCGTACACTCCTATTGGGATTGTCATCGCTCTAGTTTTTATTGGATTTCCTTTTGTCGTAAGAACAGTCCAACCAGTCATCGAAGAATTACCCAAAGAACTAGAAGAAAGTGCACGTTGCCTTGGTGCCACACCATTCCAAACTTTTTATAAAGTATTACTTCCTGAACTTTGGCCTTCCCTTCTCGCAGGAACAGGAATGGCTTTTGCGAGAAGTATTGGTGAATATGGATCTGTTGTTTTTATTTCCGGAAACATTCCAGGAAAAACTGAAATCCTTCCCCTACTCATTGTCACCAAACTAGAACAATACGAATACGAAAAAGCAACTTCCATTGCTCTTGTGATGTTACTAACTTCCTTTGTTTTTATGTTTTTGATTAATTTACTCCAAGAACGGGCTTCCAAAAAATTATCATGAAAATCAAAATTATACCCATTTTTCTGGTAATTTTAGCTTACTTCCTTGCTGGGATCATCCTTCTTTTGCCAATTTATACTGTGTTCTCGGAAGCGTTTTCAGAAGGTTATGAGAAGTATATCAGCTCCATCACTGGAGAATATGCACTTTATGCCATTGGACTTACAGTCAAAGTTTCTCTCGTCTCTGTAGTATTAAATACTCTCTTTGGTGTGACTGCTGCCTTTACAATTACGAGATTTAACTTTCCTGGGAAAAATATTTTAGTCACCATTATCGATAGCCCCTTTGCCGTATCTCCTGTGGTTTCTGGTCTTATCTTTTTATTGTTATTTGGAAGACAAGGTTACTTTGGTGACTTTCTTACCGCGCATGGAATCAAAATTGTTTTTAATACACCGGGTCTTATCCTTGCGACTGTATTCATTACCTTTCCTTTTGTTGCCCGGGAACTCATTCCACTGATGCAAAGCCAAGGGAGAGAGGAAGAAGAAGCAGGGATGTTACTCGGTGCAAGTTTCTTTCAACTTTTGAGACGTGTCATCCTTCCCAATATCAAATGGGGACTGTTATACGGAATCATTCTTTGTAATGCAAGAGCCATGGGTGAGTTTGGAGCTGTGTCAGTACTCAGTGGTCATATTCGAGGAAAAACAACCACTCTCCCCCTCCACATAGAAATGTTATACAACGAGTTTGATTCGGTAGGTGCTTTTTCTTGTGCCACGTTACTAGTGTTTCTCTCTCTACTCACTCTCATCTTTAAATTGATTTTGGAAAAACGAACTGCGAGCAGAAAAAATGCCGATTGAAATTAATAACGTAAATAAAACCTTTGGGTCGTTCACCGCACTAAAAGAGGTCAACCTCTCCATTCCAGACGGAGAACTTGTGGCTCTCCTTGGACCTTCCGGTTCAGGAAAAACAACCTTACTCCGAATCATCGCCGGACTCGAAGAACCATCTTCGGGAAAGGTGGAGTTTGTAGGAGAAAATCTATCCACCTCCAAAATTCAAAATGGAGAAGTGGGTTTTGTTTTCCAACACTATGCCCTCTTTCGCCATATGACCATTGCCGAAAACATAGCCTTTGGATTGGAAGTAAGACCAAAAACATCCAGGCCATCGAAAAAAGAAATTGGGGAAAAGGTTTCTAAATTACTCACACTCATCCAACTCGAAAAGTTTCATAACCGATACCCACATGAATTGTCTGGAGGCCAACGCCAACGAGTGGCACTCGCTCGTGCCCTTGCCATCGAACCAAAATTTTTATTACTCGATGAACCTTTCGGAGCCCTTGATGCCAAAGTCAGAAAGGAATTACGGAACTGGTTACGAAGACTGCATGACGAAATCCACATAACAAGTGTTTTTGTAACTCATGACCAAGAAGAAGCACTCGAAGTGAGTGATCGGATTGTTATCTTAAACCAAGGCCAATTGGAACAGGTAGGAAGTCCAGACGAGGTGTATAACAAACCTAAATCCCCTTTTGTTTTTCATTTCCTCGGAGACGTGAATCTTTTCCATGGTCGCATCGAAGAAGGGACAACCAAAATTGGAAACTTGGCTCTCGACAGTTCCGAACACCAAGATGTAAAGGAATCGGTAGCCGTGGCTTATGTTCGTCCTTATGATGTGGAAATTGTGAGGGAACCTGACCAAGGGATCGCAGCGGAAATCCAATACATCCATTCTACGGGAAGGAATGTGCGAGTGGAACTCAAACGAGTGGATACAGGCACTCTGATTGAATCCGTTCTGGAACAGGAAACCTATCGTCTTTTGAACCTTTTGCCCGGCGAGACGGTCTATTTAAGGATAAAAAAAGCAAAAGTATACGTAGAAGACTTCTCTATCTAGTATTTTCCGCTAATATAGTTTACAAATCGTCCAATATACAAAACATTGGACGGTAGGATTGGAAAAAATGGGAAATTTGGAAGTTTTGACAGAAACCTATACCTCCCTCTCCCTAGAACAGGGATTAAGGCAACTTAGTTTGGATTTTCCAGGCAAGGCTGTGTTCACTACCAGTTTTGGATTGGAAGACCAAGCCATCACTCATGCGATTCTCGCAAACAAAATCGACATTCGGATTGCCACTTTGGATACCGGGCGACTCTTCCAAGAGACCTATGATGTTTGGCAAAAAACAAACATCCGTTATGGGGCAAAAATTGAAGCCTTTTATCCAAACGAGAAAGAAATCCAAGGTTTTGTAGAAGAGAATGGACCGAATGCATTTTATGATTCTTTAGATTTACGAAAAGAATGTTGTCGGATTCGCAAACTCGTTCCTCTTGATGCCATTTTAAAAGACACAGAAGTTTGGGTGACTGGACTTCGAAAAGACCAATCAGGATTTAGAACCGAAATGTCTATTTTCGAATCGGATCCCCAAAGAAATTTAATTAAATACCAACCACTACTTTTATGGTCCTTTGAAGATACTTGGAAGTATATCAGAGAACACAATGTACCATACAACCTATTACACGACAAAGGTTTTCCAAGCATTGGTTGTGCACCTTGCACCCGTGCCATTGAACCAGGAGAAGACTTTCGTGCAGGTCGATGGTGGTGGGAACAAGAATCTAAAAAAGAGTGCGGCTTACACTGGGTAGACGGCAAACTCACACCGAAAAAAGGATAATACCAACATGACCGATTTACATAGACTTTCCCATCTAGACCAACTAGAGTCGGAAGCCATCTATATTTTAAGAGAAGTGGCGGCACAATTTGAAAGACCTGCCCTTCTATTTTCAGGAGGAAAAGACTCGATTTGTCTCGTACATCTTGCACTAAAAGCTTTTCGACCTGGAAAATTTCCATTTCCACTCGTTCATATTGATACTGGGCATAACTTTGATGAGGCGCTAAAATTCAGAGATGATTTAGCAGAGCGAACAGGTGAAAAACTTGTAGTTCGTTATGTGCAAGACTCTATCGACCAAGGAAAGGCTGTCGAAGAAAAAGGAAAGTTCCCAAGTCGTAACGGTATCCAAGCAGTAACCCTTCTGGATACAATTGCAGAGTTTAAGTTTGATGCTTGTATTGGCGGGGCTCGTCGGGATGAAGAAAAAGCTCGCGCTAAAGAAAGAATTTTTTCCGTAAGAGATGAATTTGGATCTTGGGATCCGAAACTCCAACGCCCAGAACTTTGGAATATCTATAATGGAAAAATCCATGTGGGTGAAAATGTTCGAGTGTTCCCGATCAGCAACTGGACAGAACTAGATGTTTGGGAATACATTCGTAAAGAAAATATCGAACTCCCATCTTTGTATTTTTCTCACCAAAGAGAAATTGTTTGGCGAGAAGACCTAGTATTTCCGGTATCAAAATTCATTAGTTTAGACAATACCGACAAGGTAGAAACAAGAACTGTTCGTTTCCGAACTGTAGGTGATATGACTTGTACAGCGGCCGTAGAATCAGAAGCCAATACAATCGATGATATCATTCGAGAAATTCAAGTTTCAAGAACTACAGAAAGAGGATCTCGTTTGGATGACAAACGTTCCGAAGCTGCAATGGAAGACAGAAAAAAAGGCGGATACTTTTAATGGATATTTTACGTTTTATTACTGCAGGTAGTGTAGATGATGGGAAATCAACCCTCATCGGACGATTGTTATACGATAGCAAATCCATTTTCCAAGACCAATTAGAAGCCATTGAAAAAGCAGGACAGGTAAATGGTCAAATCAACCTAGCACTACTCACCGATGGATTAAAAGCGGAAAGAGAACAAGGGATCACTATCGACATTGCTTATAAATATTTTTCGACTCCAAAAAGAAAGTTTATCATTGCCGATGCACCGGGCCATGTCCAATACACAAGAAACATGGTGACTGGAGCATCTAACTCTGACCTAGCGATCATTTTAATTGATGCCAGAAAAGGAGTCATCGAACAAACTTACCGTCACTCTTATATTGTATCCCTACTCAGAATTCCCTATGTTGTGGTTTGTATCAACAAAATGGATTTGGTAGATTTTTCCGAAGAAGTATTTTTAAATATCAAAAAACAATATTTAGAATTTGCAAAAGACCTAGATTTAAAATCCATTCACTTCCTTCCGATTTCCGCACTGAATGGAGACAATGTGGTAGATTTATCTTCGTCTATGCCTTGGTGGAAAGAAAAGTCACTTCTTGGATTTTTGGAAGACATCGAACTCCGTACAGAAGAAGAATCCCCTGCTCCTAGATTTCCTGTTCAAAATGTGATTCGCCCCCAAACCACTGAATACCATGATTACAGAGGTTATGCGGGACAAATCAGAAGTGGACATTTCACCGTTGGTGATTCCATTACCGTTTTACCCAGTGGATTAAAATCAAAAATCAAAGCCATTGATACCTATGCCGGTTCGATCAACACGGCTTATGCACCTATGTCTGTTGCCATTCGTTTGGAAGATGAAATTGATGTAAGCCGAGGTGATATGTTAGTGGTCAGTGGCCAGGAACCAACCACCTCACAAGATTTGGAAGCTCATATCTGTTGGATGGACCAAAAGGTTATGACCCCCGGTTCCAAGTATTTACTCCGCCAAACGACCAATGCAGTAAAGGCTTCCATTCGTTCTTTGGAATACCGAGTGGAAACCAGCACCCATGAAAAGAAGGAACAGACAAGCCTGGCCTTAAATGAAATAGGAAAAGTAACGATCCGAACAGCGAAACCGGTGGCATATGACCCTTATTCCCAAATTCGAGGGACAGGTAGCTTTGTTTTGGTAGATGAAGGGACCAACCAGACCGTGGCAGCAGGAATGTTATTGTAGAACTTTAGTTCAATATAACAGATTTTTTCTTGATTTAAAACATGCTATTTCGCTAAGCTGGCAGTAGCATGAGTAAGGCCACTACGACAAAAACCAAATGGATCCGTAAATCCTTTATCGGGGAGACCAAACTTCCCATCGTTTACGAACCCGCCGAAGAAAGGGATCTGGAAGATCTGACCCATTGGATCCAAAAGAACCAGAAAGAATGGCGAGAGGATTTGAAAACCTATGGTGCCGTCCTCTTTCGCGGCTTCCCTGTTCATCAAGCTACCGACTTTCAGTCCATCCTATTTGCTACGGAAGAAAAAAAGTTGGGTGAGTTTTATTTAGGAACTTCTCCCAGGGATCAAGTCGTCAAACATGTGTTTACTGCAAGTGAATTGCCACCTCACTACCCCATCATGCAACATGCCGAGATGAGTTTTCTCGACAACCCTCCCAAACTTTTATTTTTTTATGCGGAAAAAGCTTCCGAAACGGGAGGAGAAACTCCACTTACCGATCTTAGAGAAATTTACAAAGATGTAGATCCTAAAATCAAAGATAAAATCCAAAAACATGGAATTCGTTATAGACGGCGTTATGATGGTCCATCTACCACAGCACGTTTTTCATTATGGAAAACAAAACGTTGGGATGAAATGTTTGGAACCACAAACCTTGAGGAAGTCAAAAAGATTTCTGATAAAAACAGATTTAAATTAGATTGGTCGGGAACGGATTCTTTAACCATAACCAATGAACAATCTGGATTTCGAGTACATCCAGAAGCCAAAACAACGGCATGGCATAACCATTCACAAACGTTTCATTACCAAGCAGCTGTGAGTGAAGTATGGAAAATTTTCAAAAGACAAAAAACATTTCGTTCTCTTGGTGTTGCACTTCTACTCACACTCCTCACTATAATCAAAAGGATATCCGGACAAGAGTCACACGACGTACATGTTACTTATGGAAATGGAGAAGAAATTTCTACTGGAGAAATGCAATCCATAACAAATGTTTTCTGGAAACATCTGGTAGCCATTCCTTGGCAAACAGGAGACGTTCTCATCATTGATAACTTATCCGTTTCCCATGGTAGACTACCCTTTACCGGTCCCCGTCGTATTCTAGTAGGTTGGTCAGATTAAATGGATATCAATGCAGTTCGCCTCAATTTTAACAAAGACTCAGTGTATCTAATCAATGCACTGGTTGGTTTTATTATGTTTGGAATTGCTCTGGAATTAAAACTCCAAGACTTCAAACATCTTTTACGATACCCAAAACCAGCGTTTGTTGGTCTTTTCAGTCAATATATATTGTTACCAGTAGCCACCCTACTGATCATTTGGGTGATTAACCCACACCCTGGCCTTGCTCTGGGAATGGTGCTTGTGGCAGCATGTCCTGGTGGGAATATGTCCAACTTTTTCACACATTTGGCAAAAGGAAATTTAGCACTCTCTGTGAGTCTAACAACCTTCTCTTCAGCATTCTCTTTTATTCTAACTCCGATTGGATTTTTCTTTTGGGGAAATTTACTCCCGGTCACGAGAGAATATCTTAAGTCCATCTCAGTGAGTCCCTATGAGATTTTGGTTTCCATCACGGTACTCCTTGTTGTCCCACTGATACTCGGAATTCTTTTTCAAAAACTATTCCCAAAACTCACACATACGGTAAAAAAAGCCGTACAAAGGATTTCCATTTTATTACTCGGCTTTTTTATTGTAGGAGCACTTGCAACCAATTTCAAATTCTTTAAAGAATACATCCACCTTCTCTTTGGACTTGTATTCGTGATGAACCTTGCAGGACTGTCTCTTGGATATTACTTTGCCAAACTATTCCGATTACCACTTGGTGATAGAAAGACGGTAGCCATAGAAACGGGCATTCAAAACTCAAGCCTCGGTCTTGCCATTGTTTTTGGTTTCTTTGATGGCCTGGGTGGAATGGCTATGATTTGTGCATGGTGGGGAATTTGGCACCTGATTGCCGGTGCCGCCATTGCTACTTATTGGAACAGAACTGCTCCGAAAGAATTGGAATCTTAATTTAAGATTCCAATTCGATTGATATAATCCCCAAACGATTCTTTGGAATTTCTCTCTTTCGAGAATCTTCCAAAGAGTCCATCTAGTTCAGATAAAATAGCTGTCTCATCCAAATCTTCTTTATACTTACGATTGAGTCGGTAACCTTCCGCATCAGCACCTAAGTGTAAATTGTATTTTCCATAAGACGTTCCCACAAGTCCAATCTCTGAAATGTATGGTCTTGCACATCCATTCGGACATCCGGTCATTCGGATCGATACTGGTTCATCAGCTAGTCCATGTTTTCCAAGGATAGGCTCAATTTTATCAATTAGACTAGGAAGGTATCTCTGACCTTCTGCCAATGCCAATGAACAAGTGCTAAGCGCCACACAAGCGATGGAATTTTTGCGGATCTCGGAAACTTCGTTAGTTTTTCTTTGGATCCCAAACTTCACAAGGATGGATTCAATGAGATCTTTATCTTTTGGAAAAATATCTGATAAAATTAGGTTTTGGTTACAAGTGAATCGAAATGTGGCACGTCTTGTTTTGGAAACTTCCAAAAGGGCTGTTTTTAAGTTATAACCATGTTCATCACAAACACGACCATTTTCCACAAATACAGTATAATGCCAGTTACCTGCGACATCTTGTCTCCAACCAAAATCATCAGATCTTTGTGTGAACTGATAATCTTTTGCTGGTTCAAAACTAATCCCAACTCGTTTTTCTACTTCTCTTTTGTAGAATTCAACACCAAGGCGATCCAAAGTGTATTTCAAACGAGATAGTTTTCTATCTTCACGGTTTCCAAAATCTCTTTGGACGGTAACAATTTCATAAACAACTTTTAAAATATCTTTTTTAGGAATAAAACCAAATACAGTTCCAACACGTGGGTACGTATCAGGATTTCCATGAGTGGTTCCTAGTCCCCCACCCACTGCCACATTGAAACCAAGGAGTTGTCCATTTTCAATAATAGCAATAAGCCCAATGTCATTTGTAAAAAGATCCACATCGTTGTAAGGGGGAATCGCAATCGCAATTTTAAACTTACGAGGAAGATATACATCTTTATATAATGGATCTTCTGGTTCTTCCTTTTCTGCTAAAAGATTTTCATCCAGCCAAATCTCATAATAAGCTCTTGTTTTCGGCAATAAAGATCTACTAATTTCACCAGCATATCCAAACACTTCTTTGTGTAAGGGACTTGTCGCCGGATTGGATGTACAAGTTACGTTACGATTCACATCACCACAAGCAGCAATAGAATCCAAAAACACAGAATCAAATGCTTTGATTGTTGGTTTGATTTTTGATTTTAAAATACCATGAAGTTGAACCGTTTGACGAGTGGTGATTTTGATGGTTCCTGTAGAATTTTCACCAGCCACATTGTGTAATGCTTCCCAATGAACAGGCCCAATCATCCCACCAGGAATTCTCAAACGAATCATAAAAGAATACAAACGATCTAATTTTTTAGCCGCCCGTTCTTCTCTTCGATCCCTATCATCTTGTTGGTACATTCCATGGAACTTAAGTAGTAGTTGGTCATCAGAACGAAGTGATCCAGTGTGTTCATCTTTCAAACTGTCAACAAGAGATCCTCTGAGTCCTCGACTGAGGCGTTTAACTTTTTCTGCTAATGTTTCTTTTTTTTGTTCTGCCATGATTACCTCAGTAAACGTCCTTAATGTAGCGACCGGCTTCTTCTAATTCCTTTAGATAATCAGAAGCTTCTTTTCCTGTATCAAATGTTCTTTCTGATAAAATTTCAATGAGTTTGCGGTCGACGTCTTTACTCATTGGATCTTTTGACCCACAAAGATAAATCACTGCTCCACTTTCGATCCACTTCAAAAGTTCTGCTGCATTTTCACCCATACGATCCTGAACATAAACTTTTTGTTTTGTATCACGAGAGAAAGCAGCATTTAACCTGTGTAATACGCCAGTATCCATTAGTTCCAAAAGTTCTGTTTGGTAATAAAAATCGGAGACAAAATTTCTTTCTCCAAAAAATAACCAGTTTTTGCCGTTTCCGCTATTTTGTTCTCTTTCAAATAAAAAACTTCGAAAAGGTGCAATTCCAGTACCAGGCCCAATCATAATGATATCCGTATCAGGACTTGGCAATCGAAAGGAATTGTTTCTTTGAATGAAAAAAGGAACCACATCTCCTTCTTTCATTTCTGCTAAAAATCCGGAACAAAAACCTGTTTTTAAACCAGTAAAAGTTTCTATTTCCACTTCTGCGACAGTGAGGTGAACTTCATCCTCTCCATGTGCCGATGGACTAGAAGCGATTGAATAATACCTAGGAACAATTGGTTCTAAAATATCTACTAGAGTTTGTAATTCTAATTGTTTTTCTGAAGGATTGAGTGTTAATAAAACATCCAAGTCCAATTTACCCGAAGGTAGTTCTTTTCCAATAAGTCCTGCATATTTTTGAATCACACGGTCTGGTAAAAAACGAACCGATACTTTTTTACGAAACAAATCGTATGCCATCCATGTTTCCCCTTTATAGGTAACACGAGTTTCACGATCTGTTTTTAATAATGATAAAATTCGATTTACTTCCTCCTCACGGTTGTAGGCAAGAAAACCTGCACTATCACCAGGAAGATAATCGATTGGGACTGTGGTTTTGATTTCGATATGTCTTGTTGATTTACTAGCACCAACATCATTCAAAACGATATTGGTCACAACAGATCCTTCATAAACAACCTTTCCACCAGTAGCCGGTTTTGTTTGAGTACTTTGTGTTGGTTTGGCAGCTTGCGTAGTAGCTGTTTTAGAATGTGCATTGAGTTTAGAGATAAGTTCACTCATCCAAGGTTTAGCAACAAGTTCAAAGTCTACGTCACATTTGCCTAATGGTTGAATCCTCTCCGCACCTAACTTAGACAACATGGAATCTACATCTTCACCTGTTTGGCAAAATAAAGGGTAACTCGTATCACCTAACCCTAGAACTGCGAACTTAACTTTTGATAATGAATCTTTTGAATCAGCCAAAATTTGGATGAATGGTTTGGCAGCCTGAGGTGGTTCCCCGTCGCCATGGGTGGACACCACTACAAATAAATACTCTTCTTCTTTAAGATCTTTGGCTTTGTAAGTATCTGTACTTTTTAATTTTGCAGATACTCCCAACTCTTTTAGTTTTTTAACAAGTTCTGTTCCAAGTTTCTTTGAGTTCCCGGTTTCTGTTCCGTAAACCACACTGCATTGGATAGGTTGGGTTTTTAAATTTCCATGTAAAGGGTCTGTTCCCGAATCTATACTCACGGGAGGAGTGAGGGAAACATCAACACTTCCTCCAATGCTTGCCTGCGTGAGAGCAGACAAATATCCGGACATCCACACCCATTCGTCTTTGGTGGATTCCTTCAGTAACTGTAAAAATCGATTGCGTTTCTCATCGGATAGCATAAAAACCTATTTTTGATTTGGATTCCAGTAAAACATCCAAAAAGTCTGATAAATTGAATCTTTCCTCAGAGATATACCCCAAGTAAACCAAAAAAATGGAGATTTTGTAGAAATAATTAGCCAATCACTTGACTATTTCTAACAATATCGCAAGGTATAACAGATATGTCCTCCAATAAGACAGAACATGGATTTGTCAGTTTTGTGAGTGGTGGCCCGGGCCCCATTGACCTTTTGACCCTACGCGGACGGAGTCGCATCGAATCCGCTGACGTCATTCTCTACGACGCACTCCTCGATCCCGGTTTTTTAGACTTATTTCCTGAGAATGCACAGATCCTTTATGTAGGAAAAAGGGCGAATGAACATGCCCGCACCCAATCCGAAATCAATTCCCTTCTTGTGGAATTTGCCTCCCAGGGAAAACATGTAGTTCGTTTGAAGGGAGGTGATGCTTCTATATTTGGCAGACTTGCAGAAGAGATCCAAAGTTTAGAAGGAGCAGGAATTCCATTCGAGGTCATTCCGGGAGTGAGTTCCGTAACAGCTGGTGTCGCTGAATTAAGTCTCTCACTAACCGTTCGCGGAATTTCCAGACAAATCATCATCCTTGATGGTCATACCATTTTAGAAGATGAACGCAGTTGGATCGGAATGGAGAATTTCCTCGGAACCATTGCCATTCTCATGGGAAGTAAAAAAACAAAGGAACTTGCAGAGACTCTCATCCGAAAAGGACTAAAAAAAGAAACTCCCATTGTTCTTGCTGAAAATGTAGGAAGAGGAAACCCGATTTATACTACATCGACTCTCGCCAACACCGCGTTAAACGAGATTACAAAACAATCCACAGGTCCCGGAATTCTTTATGTAGGAGAAGTGATTCGTCCCCTACTTGATCGTACGAAAAAAACACTTGGCCATAGTTCACAAAATTCAATCTAAATGCATTTTAAAAAATACCCCATCTTCCTCAATTTAGAAAACAAAAATATTCTAATCGTCGGTGGTGGGAATGCCTGTTTAGAGAAATTAAATGGTCTCGAATTTACTGGTGCCAAAATCAATATAATTTCTATCAGTTTTAGCGATGAGGTAAAAACTTTTTTAGCAAAATATCCAAACATCCTCACAGAAGAACGCGCAATCAAAGAAGAAGATCTAAATCATCGTGATATTATTTTTTTAGGAACAAATGACTCAGGGATCAATCAGAAATTCAGAGCCCTTGCCAAAGAAAAAGGGATTTGGGTGAATTCTGTTGATGATCCCAAAAATTGTGACTTTTATTCTTCTTCATCTGTATCCATTGGTCCTGTTCAGTTTGCAATCTCTACCGATGGAAAGTTTGCAGGGGTTTCCGCCACTCTCCGCAAACTTTTTGAAGAAATTCTTCCAGAAGAAGATCATGAACTTATGGAAACACTTTTCGAAATGCGAAGAAACTTAAAAGAACTCCTCCCTAATGATAAAGAGAGAAGACTTGCCTTAAAAGAAATTGTTCAAAACTTAAATACAAAATACTTTCATAAATCCTAATTTGATTCTGGATAAATCTGTATCGTTGTGAGTGGGTGTTCATTCGACCAAACAGAATGGAGTGGAATATTCACAATAAGTTTTTCGTTACTATCGAGTCTTGCTGTCCATTCACCGGGAGTTCTCGGATCTGCAAATTTTACTTTTTTGATGGAAAAAGGAAATTGAATTTCAAACTGAATGAACTCAACCAGTGTATTGAACCTAAGTAGATCATCACGAAGTTTTGCTTCATTCAAAATGGAATCAATTTCTTCTTTGTTGATTTCCAAAGCAGACAGAAGCGGAGATGATTTACCTGTATCCACAACTAGTTGAATCTCAAGAATTTGATCTTCTGTAAATTGAATGAATCGAAATCCTGGAGGAAGGATATGAGTATAATTCTTAAATTGATAAGCCCGTTCTTTGACAGTGATTTCAAGTTCACCTGAAGGAGTAAGTCCTGTTCCAAAAAATATTCCCGAAGGTCTTTTGGTAATTTTTTTCTGATACAAAACCAAATCACCAGAAAGGTCTGGTTTGATTTTAATTTTAATATTTCCGCCAGCACAGGCGGAAAACAATAAACAGAAAAAAAAGGAAAGTGCGATCAGTTTCATATCGCCAATAGAAACATTTGTGATATGATAATAGAACTAAAAAATGATATATCCAAAACAGTTTCACGGAAAAGCGAAAGATGTATCGCTCGAATCTCATTTTTATAGCCGTTTTTCAAAGGAAATACGCCTAAATTGTAATATTTATTATTCCATAACCTTAATCACACCAGATGTTCCTATGAGAGAAATCGATTTCCTCGTTGTTTCCCCTTATGGAGTGATCACCATCGAACTCAAAAATGGAAGGTGGAGACAAAAAAAAGGAGAATGGGAATTTTATAATGTTCGTGAAAGAGACTGGAAACCAGTGGAAGGTAAATCTTACTCGAACCCGATCGAACAAGTGGTCACCCAAAGAGAATTAGTCCGAGAATTTTTTAAAAACCACAACCAACTCACTGATTTATTTCCAGAAGATTATTATGATAGTGCTATTTTTTTTCTCAAAAATGAAAGAAGGGAATTTCATTTGCCCAATGATAAACACCTTTATGTGTTTGGAGGGAAAGAAGTAAAAGATGATATAAATTTGAATTCTATTTTAGAATCGATTCTTTTCCATTCCAATCGGGATCCACTACCTGAATCTGTACTTGTGAAGGCACATGAAATCATAAAAAAGAATCTCAATTTTTTCCAAACCTTTCGATCACAAAAAGAAAAAGAAGAAGAGAACTTACTATTTTTTACTAAGGAACAATTCGAGCTTGTGGATGGAATCAACCGTTATCAGCATAACTTAGTATTTGGTAGCACAGGTTCCGGAAAATCCATCCTTGCTGGAGAGTTAGCATTACAAAATGCAAAAGCGGGGAAAAAAGTTTTATTGTGGCAAGGTGCCAAAGCACTTTACGAAATTTGGAAAGAGGAACTAAGTCAAATCCCAGAAAAATCAAACATTGAGCTCATCACAAACCTAAATGAAATAAACCACAATCATATTGATCTTCTCATCGCTGATGGAATTGAAGAGATGATAGAACAAACATCTGAAAAAGAGGTATTCCTCTATCTTTCCAAATTCTTTTGGGAAAATAAAAATTGGATCCTTTTTATTTCACGCCGATTCAAATATTCAAAATCACCTTTATTTCAGTATTGGAATTCTCTTTCTGTCCATGTCTGGGACATCACAAGAAACATTAGAAATTCCCCAGAAATAGTTCATTTTGCAAATGCACTTCTTTCCGATTTTTCCGAATCTTCTGTCCAAGGTCATTTTTCCGATGTCCAATTCATAAAAGCAGACGATGATCTAACAGATCAAATACGATGGTGTTTTGGATATGCAAAAAAAGTTTTAGAAGTAGTGAATGATGAAATTGTAGTGATTTATCGGTCAGAAGAGTTTGTCTTAAAAAATGGGTTAAAACAATTTTTGGATGAAAATGGAATGAGAAACTATTCTTATAAGGATTTTGAAGGAATGGAAGAAACCTGCGGAATTCTCATTGGATTTGAAAATTGGGATCAAGTGGAAACAAAAACAACGTTAGCCGAAACCATTTTAAAAATCAGAGGTTTAGTTTGTGTCTTTTACCCACCTAACGAAGAAGAAGTGATACAAGGTATATTAAAAAAAGGTGACTCTGGCCCGTAAGCCGGATTCTGTTTTATGCGATCATTTATCTAATGCTCTCTACCCACAACCTGGCAGGACAAACTCATAACGGTTGTTTACTTGAGATTGCACATCGGAGGGTTTACCCGCCTCTATTCTTACAAATAGAGCGGTGGGCTCTTACTCCACCATTTCACCCTTACCTACCAAGGTAGGCGGTTTACTTTCTGTTGCACTTTCCGTCCCTTAAACTCCATTTCTGAAATTTAAAAGCCCAAGTATTACTCGGTCCGATTGTCCCCTAGTGTCCGGACTTTCCTCCCCCTTCCTTCCAGAGGGAAGGAAAAAGGCGATCGCTCGGCCAGAGTCAGTTTCATTGGAAAGTCACTATCGAAATCGTCCATGAGTATTTATTCCCATTGGCACAAATTATGCATTCTAAAGGATGACAGAGTCAGCGAGGCTCAGCTTGTATGATCAAATACCAAACTGCTATATTATTCATCATTTCCTTTGGTTTGCATGCAAATCCTGTCTTGGATGAGTCCGCCGATGATATCCTAAGGAATACGAGGTTGTCTCGAATTCCTTCTGTCATTGCAGGACTGGAAGAGAGAGCCATTCATAAAATGGAATCAAACGACCTAATTTCTGCTAGAGAAGATTTAAAAAAAGCCATCCAACTCAAACATGCCATTGGAATGAAAGAATCGGAAGGAAATGCCGGCCTTCTTTTACAAATTTCAAAGCTGGAATCCAGACTTGGAAATCGCTGTGAAGCCAACCAATATTCACATTTAGCAAAGCGCATTGCACTTCGTATTGGAGTCAACCTAGGTGCCGTTGCCTTCGATCGTACAGTTGTTCCAGACAACCGAAAACCAGAAGGTTGTATGGAAGTATCCTGGCTAAAAGAATAACGGAAGTCACCTTTCCTTAAGATCCTTAAAATAAGTTGCGTTGATTTAGAGTGTAAGTTTCTTTCGAAAGCCAGTGGATGAGGTAAGTGACTTACTTTTAACAGGACTTTCCTTGGCACTCAAGAGGATGGTCTATCTTGCCTACCTTACTTTATATAGTTAGTATCGATCGAAACCCACTGCATAAGGTAAGTGACTTACTTTTTTCAACCAGGCGAGTTTTCGCGTGCCTTTCTAAAGTAAGTCAGATTCATTCGATAGCGACTTTCAAAAGTAAAGTTATTTCTTTCGAAAGCCATTTTCATATTCCAGTAAATACAAAGGAAACTTAGTTTCTATCTAAATCGAAACTACAATCCCTAATCGCAATTCCGATCATCGCTAAAGGCAGTTTCCAAAAGATCCATCCCATTGACTCAAAAACTGTCTCAGTCTTTTTGAAACTTCAACGAAGCGGAGTTCACACAGTAACGTAAACCAGTTGGTCTTGGTCCATCGGGAAAAACGTGACCAAGATGAGCCCCGCAATTTTGACAATGGATTTCTGTTCTGACCATTCCATGACTTCCATCTGATTCCGTTTCCACTGCTTCTTTCGTAACCGGCTCATAATAACTCGGCCAACCACTGCCGGAATCATACTTTGCCTGAGAAGAAAACAAAGCTTCTCCACAACAAACACAAAGATAAGTTCCCTTTTCTTTATGTTCATAATATTCACCGGTAAACGGTCGTTCGGTGCCTTTTTCTCTTGTGACTTGGTATTGTAAGGGAGTGAGTTTTTCTTTCCAGTTTTCTTCTTTCATCATAAACCATTCCTTATTAATTGAGACTTAGTTTCAATATCATATTTTATTTTTTTAGAGACTGACAATCTTGTGACAGTTGGAACCTTGTATTTGATAGAATAAAATCATGTGGTCAAATCTGATTCTATTACATTCAACTGATCTCATTAGTAAACCTTTAGACGGTGAAAGTCTTGAGGTTTGGCAGACATGCCAAAGATCAATTGCATTTAGTGACCGTCGCATTTTTCCTATAGAAGAATCCGAAAGATTTTATAAAGGTTACGAAGTATTCCATGGATACGAAGCCTACCGCTTCCTTTTAGAGGTAGTTTCTGGACTTAGATCCAAACTTTTTGGAGAGTCGGAAATCCAAGCGCAGTTCCGAGACCGTTTTCGTGAAGACAAAGTAAATGATTCTACATTTGCCCTTTCCCTATTAAGATTACGGGATCAAATTTTAGAACATACCAAACAAATCCGTTCTAGATACTTAACAGGAATCGGAAGGCAAACTTATGGAAGTGTTGCCGACTCCTATTTACAAAGTCATAAGTCTGTCACCTTACTCGGAACAGGAAAACTAGCCACCTCCATCCTTCCCTATCTTGTTTCCAAGGGAAAAGAAGTTCGTCTCGTCGGCCGAAACCAAGACAAAATGGCCGAATTACAAAAAGGTTTTTCAATCGCAACTTTCCACTGGGAAGATTATCAACCAAGGAACGAAGCCATTGTCATCGCTTCTAGTTTTTTACCGTTTAACTGGGAATCAATGATAGAAAGTTCCTCCTTGATTTTGGATTTTAGAGAAACGGCAAATCTAGAAACCAATTACAAAAATTATATCCCTCTTTCAAAAATTCTTAGTGATTTACAAGAGACTGATGAACAAATCCAATCGGTAAAAATGGACTTACAATATTTTCTCACGGAACTTACAAGGGAACGGGAGGAAGAACAAATACATATTATGAATGGATGGGAAGATTTACTTGTCTGAAACTATTAAAATCGGAGGAAGATCATCTCTTCTCTCTCGTATACAAATTCTCTCCGTTAAAAAAGCTCTCGAAGAAAAAAATAAAACAAAAATATTCCAAACAGTCTTTAGAGAATCAGCTGGTGATAAAGATTTAAAAACACCTTTGTGGCAATTTGCTGGCCAAGGTATTTTTACAAAAGATCTACAGGAAGACTTACTCAATCATAAAATTGATATTGTCATTCATTCATGGAAAGATATGGACTTACGGGAACGTAAAGATACAATCCTTGTCCCCATTCTAACAAGAGAAGATGTTCGCGATGTTTTGTTGTTCAAAAGAAACAAATGGATTTCTGCACCAACAGAAATTACAATTCTCACTTCATCTCCCAGAAGAGAACATCATATTAAAGATTTCATAAAATCTTATTTTCCCACACCAATTAACTCATTTCTCGTTAAAATTGAATCGGTTAGAGGGAATATTCAAACCAGGCTTCGAAAATATTTAGAGCATGAAAACGGTGGTATCTTAGTAGCAAAAGCGGCCTTAGATCGAATTCTAAATTTTGATGATACAGAAAATCAAATCCCAGAATTAAAAGAAGTAAAACAACTCATCCGAGAAACAATCAACCTATCCTTATTTATGGTAATGCCTTCTTCTATTTTTCCAAGTGCACCAGCACAAGGAGCACTCTGTGCCGAAATCAGAAAAGAAGACAAACATTTGGAATCATTACTTAGAGAAATTACAGATACAAATGCAGAAACCACCGCAAACGAAGAAAGAAAAATATTATCAAAGTATGGTGGTGGATGCCACCAAAAAATTGGAGTTTCTGTTTTAACTAGAGGATATGGAAAAATAACTTTTATCAGAGGAGAAACAGAAGATGGAAAAACCCTTTTCTCCAAAGAATTATCAGACATTCCCGATTTTAGTTTTAGCCGAAACGAAGTTTGGCCACCTAACGCAAAAATGGCGGCAAGACAACGAGAACGTCTCACCTATTCACTTCCCAAAGACGTAGACGTATTTGTTTCACGTGGGTATGCATTTCCTTTAGATTTATCGGTAAACCCAACCAATCAGATATTATGGTCTGCAGGATTATCGACCTGGAAAGACCTAGCGCTCAGGGGTTTCTGGGTGAACGGCACCTGTGATGGATTAGGTGAAAGTGAACCACCTCTTATAGACCATCTTTTAGGCAGAAAAACAAAATTTGTGAAACTCACCCATGTTGATTCAGACAAACTAAATAGTATTTATCCAGTCATTCCTACTTATTTTGTTTCGGCTCCTGAAATCCCCGTTCCTTTCGATACCACAAATATCAAAGCCGCTTATTGGCGTAGTGGCTCCGAATTTGATATAGTGACAAAACGATTTCCCGAATTATTAGATGTCATTCATTTTGTAGGACCAGGTTCAACATTCAAAAAAATCAAACAGACAATAGGTGAAGAAACTGCCAAAACAAAAGTGTTTGTATCATTATCTTTTGATTCTTGGGTAGAAAGGTATATAAAACCATGAAAAAACAAACACTTCGATTACGTTCCAGCCAATATCTAAGAAACCTAGGAGAAACTGGCTCCTTAAATGTAAATAAGATGATCCAACCACTTTTTCTTGCAGAAGGAATAGATGAAAAAGAACCAATCAAAGGTTTACCCGGAGTTTTTCGCGACACGGACCAATCGATTTTACACCAAATAGAATCTGATATCAATGCAGGTGTTTCTCAATTTTTATTATTTATGGTTCCGAAAGATAAATCGGATACAAGTTTTCCAAAAGAATTTTACAATTCGAATATCAGCAAAATAAAAAAGACATTCCCTAACATGTTCCTTTGGTTAGATACTTGCATCTGTTCGGTGACAACCACAGGGCATTGTTGTCATTTCCATAAATCAGGAACTATAAACCTTGAGTTAACTTTAAAACGGCTATCGGATCTTGCTCTCATTTATGCAGATGCTGGTGCTGACGGAATTGCACCCAGTGATATGATGGATGGTCGTGTTGGTTCTCATCGAAAAATTTTGGATGCCAATGGCCACACAATGACACCTATCATGAGTTATTCGACAAAATTCAAAAGTAACTTTTATGGCCCGTTTCGTGGTGCCGCCGACTCTTCCCCTCAGTTTGGAGATAGAAGTGGGTATCAACTTGATGTTCGTGATCGTGATACTGCCATCCACACATCCATTAGAGACAAAGAAGAAGGGGCAGACTTACTCATGGTAAAACCTGGTATGACTGCAATTGATCTCATTGGTCCTATCAAAGAAAAAACAGGACTACCGACTGGTGCTTACCAAGTCAGTGGCGAGTATGCTAGTCTTGTTTATTTAGCTAAGGAGGGATTCCTAAATTTTGAAGAAGGACTAAAGGAAACTTGGGATGTGTTCCGAAGGGCTGGGTCTTCCTATTTAATTACTTATGGTGCAAGACTTGCACAAAGGTTGTATTCATGAATTCAGAAGAATTATTTCAAAGGTCAAAAGACGTAGTTCCCGGTGGTGTCCATAGCCCCGTACGTTCTTTCGCCTCCGTTGGAGGAACACCTGTTTTTTTTACAGAAGCAAGCGGCGCCTATTTAAAGTCAGTTGAAGGTAAGGAATACATTGATTATTGTTTGAGCTTCGGCCCACTCCTTTTTGGACATAGGCATCCAGAAATCCAAGAGGTTGTAGAAGAAACTGTTCGAAAAGCTTGGTCTTTTGGAGCTTGTGAACCTTACTCATTAGAGTTGGCTGAATTCATAACCAGTCGTATCCCTTGGGTAGAAAAAATTCGTTTTGTCAACTCAGGAACAGAAGCGGTGATGAGTGCTCTACGTGTTGCAAGAGCCGCAACAGGCAGAAGTAAAATTTTAAAATTTGACGGATGTTATCATGGCCACTTAGATCAGTTACTTGTCAAATCTGGATCTGGTCTTGCTGGACTTAGCTCCAGTGATAGTAAAGGCATTGGACCAGAAATCATTCAAAATACCCTCGTACTTCCGTTAGATGATGAAATCGCATTAGAAAATTTATTCAGGGAACATGGAAAAGACATCGCTTGCCTTGTGATCGAACCAATTCCAGCAAACTATGGACTTCTTCCGCAAAGAACCGATTTCTTAAATAAATGTAGAGAACTCACAACCAAATACGGCGCATTACTTTTGTTTGATGAAGTTATTTCAGGATTTAGAGTTTCTTTCCAAGGTATGGCTGGTCTTACAGGAATTGTTCCTGACCTTGTTTGTTACGGAAAAATCATTGGTGGTGGATTTCCTGTGGGAGCCTATGCCGGTAAAAAAGAACTTATGGACTTGGTCGCACCGAGCGGTCCAGTTTACCAAGCAGGGACCTTATCGGCAAACCCGATAGGGATGCGTGCAGGTCTCAAAACATTAACTAAAGCGTGGAATGAAAACCCTTACCCTGAACTCGAATCCAAAACAAAAAAACTAACCTCAGGTATACTAAAACTTCTTGTAGAGTCGGGAGATTCTAATTGGGAAGCGGTTACATTTGGAAGTCTATTTTGGCTGAAAGGAAAAACAAAAGAACCTGTTCGAAGCATTACAAATATCCCGAGTGATCATAAAGCAAACTTTGCATCGTTTTTTCACAAACTCTTAAACAAGGGCGTTTATCTAGCACCAAGTGGTTATGAAGTTGGATTTTTATCCACAGCTCATAGTGATGAAGTCATAGAAGACACCTTAAACAAAACAAAACAGGCGTTAAAGGATAAATAATGATTACCACTCAGTTTAGAAATGAAAGATTTTCCAACGCTCTCAATTTAATTCCCCAAAACATTCCACCGATCTGGTTTATGCGCCAAGCCGGCAGATACCATTCGCACTATCGCAAACTCAAAGAAACCTATAGTTTTATGGAACTTTGTAAACAACCGGAACTGGCTGCAGAAGTCGCACTTGGACCTGTCAAAGAATTTGGCTTTGATGTGAGTATTTTATTCTCAGATCTACTTTTTCCTTTAGAAGCCTTGGGTATGGGCCTAACTTACGACCCTGGCCCTAAACTTTCTTTTTCACTCACCTCTGAAAAAGATCTTCTTAAATTAAAATCAAGTGAAGAAGCTATCGAGGGACTTAAATTCCAAAGGGATGCAGTCCTTCGAACCCGAGAAGTTTTACCAAAAGATGTTTCACTCATCGGATTTGTTGGTGGCCCTTTTACTCTTATGACCTACGCAAGTATTGGGAAACATGATGGAAACTTATCCTTTATCAAAACCAATCAAAACTTCGTAGATAAATTCTATTCAATTCTTGTTCCTCTATTGAAACAAAACATAGAATTACAGCTGCAAGGCGGCGCAGAAGTGGTTATGATTTTTGACACGGCTGCTGGAATGTTAGATCCTTACAATTTCCATCGGTATGTCGCAAAACCAATGAATGAACTGACAAAACTTTTCCCGAATCAAATTGGTTATTATGCTAAAACTTCTACGGAAGAACAAGTGAAACAGATCCATCAAATTCCAAACCTTGCTGGTTTTGGAGTTGATCATAGGTTTTCCATTCAAGAAACACTAAAGAACTTCGGTGGGAAAGGATTCATCCAAGGAAATTTTGATCAGGAACTCCTATTTGCTGATCCCGGAACACTCAAAGAAAAAATTAGAGAATACCTACTACCCATTAAAGATCTAAATCCAGAAGAAAGAAAAGGATGGGTTGCTGGCCTTGGACATGGGGTGTTACAGTTCACTCCTGAAAGTTCGGTTCACCTTCTGATTGATGAAACAAGGAAGGCATTCAGCGAATGAAACATCTACTCGAAAAATACGATACACCTGCCCCAAGATATACAAGTTATCCAACCGTTCCTTATTGGACAGACTCACCTAGTTTGGAAGAATGTATCCAATCATTAGAAACATACCTTTCGCCAAAAGATTCCAAATTAGCAATTTATCTCCATATCCCTTTTTGCGAGACACTATGTACGTTTTGTGGCTGTAACACTTCGATCACAAAAAATCATACGGTAGAAGAACCTTATGTTACGGCTTTAAAAAACGAGCTCCAATTGTATTCAGAAAAAGTATCAAGTTTAAATGGAAAACATTTAAGCGAACTTCACTTAGGTGGTGGAAGCCCAACCTATTTATCTGATTACAACTTACAATCCACTATAGAATTTATATTAAACAAATTAAATCCGACAGACGATCCCCAATATTCCATAGAAGTGGATCCAAGAAGAACCCGAATATCCCAACTCAAACTTTTGCAAAAATTAGGATTTAGAAGGATTAGTCTTGGTGTTCAAGATTTTGATCCGGAAGTCCAAAGATTAGTCAACCGGATCCAATCTTTTGAACTCACAGAAAACATCACTCTAGAAGCAAGAGCACTCGGATTTGATTCCATCAATTTTGATCTTATCTATGGATTACCCAAACAAACTTTGGATTCCATAAAATATTCTATTGAAAAAACTTTGGCCCTTCGTCCAGACCGCATCGCATTTTATTCCTATGCTCATGTACCTTGGATCAAAGCTTCCCATAGATTATTCACAGAAAAGGACTTACCTGATCCTTCCGTAAAACGAGAATTATACGAAATTGGTAGATCGTTACTGGAAAATGCTGGTTATAGAGAAATTGGTATGGATCATTTCGCTCTTCCTCATGATAAACTTTGGAAAGCATTTAATACAAACAAACTTCATAGAAATTTTATGGGTTATAGTGAATCCAAAACGGATGTAATGTTAGGACTTGGATCTTCCTCTATTTCAGAAACACCCAATCTATTTTTTCAAAACCAAAAACTAGAAATGAAGTATCGAAAATCGATTTTAGAGGGAATCATTCCCATCCTTCGAGGACACAAACTAAATCCTTCGGATCAAATTCGAAAACAATTAATTTTAGATCTAATGACATCTTGGAAGGTCAATGTTCCGAGTGAGATGAAATCTCATGTAACCGATTTTTTACAAGAAATGGAATCTGACAAATTGATCCAATGGCAGGAAAATTCACTCAGCGTCACAGAAAAAGGAAAACCATTCTTACGAATTGTCGCGATGGCCTTCGATGAAAAATTACAACTAAGCCAACCAACAAAACCAGTTTTTTCCAAAGCCATATGAGTGAAGAAGTTCATATCCTTGGTGGAGGAATCACAGGTTTATTTCTCGCCTACCACCACTGCAAACGAGGTGATTCTGTAACTTTATATGAACATTCCGAAAAACTAGGTGGAGTGATTGGAACCAACCAAGTTCCAGAAGGACTTGTGGAACAAGCCGCCAATGGTGTTTTATTGACTGATGAAATGAAATCCATGTTGGCGGATATTGGTCTCACACCACTCTTTCCCAACAAAGCTACCAAAAGAAGATACTTTTGGGTAAACAGAAAACTTTCCAGATTTCCCATCTCAATACTAACAGGCATAAAACTACTTTTTACCATTGCATTTAAAAAAATAAAATTCGAAACCAATCAGAATTTGGAAACTTGGGCAACCAATATGTTTGGATCTTCCGTAACAAAAAACATCATTGAACCAGCAATAGGTGGGATTTATGGAACGAGGTTAGAGGCACTGCAAGCAGAATCTATTTTTTCCAAATGGGAAGGAACTGGATCAAAAACCATTTTGGAGGAAATGAAAAAAAGCGGTAAAAAATCTTACGGAACCGTATCCTTTCCCAATGGAATGGGTGATTTGGTAAGTCACTTAGTTACATATTTAGAATCAAAAATTCAAATCAAAACCAACTTCCGATTTGAATCAATGGATGAAATTTTAAAACTAAAAAGCAAAATTAGATTTTGTATTTCATTAAAAAAACTAATTCCTCTACTCGGAAATAAAATTCAAACTTATGAAGTTCCCAATTTACTTTCCATCACCACAATCACTCGTTTTGGGAAAGACCAACTAACAACGAAGCCATGTTTCGGAATCCTTTTTGCAAAAAACGAAGGGATTCAGGCCCTCGGCGTTTTATCCAATTCCGATATTTTTTCCGAAAGAGCCAAAGAAGGACTTCATTCAGAAACTTGGATTTATCCAGAAACGGCTAAAGAAAATAATGGAGAGACTTGGGAATCCATTCTCGAAAAAGATAGGGAATTGGTGACAAAAAAATCAGATCCATCTGTAGCCGTTTACATTACCTCTTGGAGTGGAGTGTTTCCGGCCTATGATCGAAAATTATTTATCTTCAACCAAAGATTGGATGTTTTAGAATCAGAGTGGATCTCTCGCGGAATCGATATCCGTTTTTACGGAAATTATAGAAAGGGAATTGGGCTTAGGTCTTTATTTGAATCGACAAGAGGTGAGTGATTCCCCACCCATTTCCTTACACATACACTGGCGGATCTGACCATCAACGAGTAACACTTTTTCAGAAAGATACTCCATAAACGGAAGGTAAGTTCCAAAAGCGGGAACTCGTATAAATGTTTTAGCACCTGACTCCATTGCGAGATCTTTGAATTGTTCTCCAATCTCTTCCAAAGTTTCCAAATGATCACTCACAAAACTAATGGGATAAACCGCGATGGATTTTCCTTCTTTTGCTAAAGCTTCAATCATGGTTAAAGAACTTGGTTCGGTCCACTTGGCTGGCCCCACCTTACTTTGATAAGAGATATGTGTCTTTCCTAGAAATCCTAATTTTCTTAATTCAGTTGTAATTCCAAACACAGAAGATTCAATTTCTTTCATATACTGATCTCCCTTATGAATCAATCTCATGGGAACCCCATGAGCTGAAAAAACCAAATCTAAGTTTTTCCAATCAGTGTTTGGATTGTTTTTAGGAAAATGTAAAAAGTCTTTTGGATGCAAACCACCAGTAAAGAATTCATAAATAAATCTAGCAGAGATTTGGTGGAACTTTGAATCTAATGCAAATGTAGGAACATAACCTCCGCTGCCAACAGGGCATTCTTGAAATTTTTTTTCCAAATGATGGAGAGTGGCAAGAACTGTCGAACGCGAATATTGTGGATATAACGGAAGATAGATGGTGTCTGGACTTGGTTTTCCAAATTCGGGATCTCTGATATGTGGATACCCGCAAGTCATCGCTATTTTTACGGACCAATCGATATTTGTTTTTTGATTCAATATACTTTCAAGAGTTCTCGCTTGTTTTTCAGTTTCGGATACCAGTGGGGATCCGCCACCAAAACCCATTGACTCATAAGTTTTTTTGACTTTAGGAGTTCTTTTTTTAGCAATGAAACGAGCCAAAGGCAATCGCAAAAATTCAGGTAAGGGCAAATCGAAAACAAAAGGATCGGTAAATAAATCCGTTAAAAAAACTTCAATTTCATCCGTGGTTCTTGGACCACCTAAATTCACAAGGATGAGAGTTTTCTTTTGTTTAAGATTCATAGGTGATGTAGTCACAATGCGGGTAACGCGAGCAGAAATAAATGGTTTTTCCTTTTTTCCCTAGTTTCGTTTTCACAACACCTTCTTTGCAAACAGGACAAGTTTTTGCATTCGTCTGCTCTTTGGGGATTGAAATTCTAGTTGTAGAGGCTTTTATCTTAGCGGAACGATTTGGGTTGGGTTTTGTGTAAGGACCCGGAGGAGTATCTTCTTTATTTTGGGGATATCTTCTTTCCGTACTCGTATATTTTTTTCTCGGTGTACGTAAGAGACCAAGCAAACTATCATAAAAATTTTGGATGAGATTGATACGTGATGATTTATCTTCGGTGATTTGGTCTAACTTGTTTTCCAAGTCTTTGGTGAATGATTCTCCAATCATCTCTTGAAAGTTAAGAAAAAGATAATCATCCACTATCATTCCAAGACTTGTTGGTCCAATGGACTTATGATATTCTACGATGTATTTCCTTGTCCTTAAGGTTTCGATGATACTTCCATAAGTGGATGGCCGCCCCACTCCTGTATCTTCCATCTTTTGTACTAGTTTGCCTTGTGTGTACCGAACGGGTGGTTCCGTTTGTTTTTCTTCGATAGAGTGCGACTCGTATAAGAACTGGTCACCCACCTTCCAATTTACTTTTTCTGATTTTTTTTTCTGATCTCTTTTTCCAAAGGCCTTAAATCCAGAATCTGTAATGAATTCATTTTTAAAGATAAAAACATGATTGTTTTTATGGAATTCATATACAGTCTCTTCACCTAACTCTGGCTTCATTAAAGATGCCAAAAATCGTTCCCAAATCAATCTATACAAACTTCTTTCTTCATTTGATAAATAAGAACCAATGATCTCAGGACTATACTCTGGACGGATGGGAATCACAGCTTCATGGGCGTCTTGCGAGTATTTTTTTTGTTTTTTAGGAGTGATGGATCCTTCCAAAACCAAACCAGGAAAATGTTTTTTTAAGTAACTAACTCCTAACTCTCGTTTCGAATCGGATACACGTGTACTATCCGTACGCATATAAGTGATAAGACCTATCCTTTCTCCAGAACCAATGGACTTTCCCTCAAACAGAGTTTGTGCTATTTTCATTGTTCTTTTGGAATCAAAACCTAAAACACGAAAACTGGTTTCGAGTAAACTTGCTGTCGAAAAAGCTGGTGGGGGATTTCGTTTGATATTTTTCTTTTTGATCTCGGATAATAGGATTTCTTTTAACCGATTTGGTTCCGGTAGGATTTCTATATCCGCAAGGACTTTTTGGATCGATTTAGAATCCAATTTATCTTTTGTTTGGTGGTCTAAAATAATGGACTCGCCAGAAACAGATCCTTGTAATTTTAATTGGTAGTAAATTTCTTTGGAAAAGTTTTGAATTTCTTTTTCTCTTTCACAGATCCAATGTAAGACGGTGGATTGAACACGCCCTGCCGATAAGGAAGAAATTTTTAATTGTTTCCATAAATCAGGTGAAACCTCAAATCCAAAAATCCGATCTACAATTCTTCTCGCAATTTGTGATTCAATTTCTGCCAAATCCAAACCAGATTTTTGTTTGATCTGACGGTCAACTTCTGCTTTAGAGATTTCTTTTAAACGAAGTCGAAAAATTGGTTTTTTTAATTTTATCAATTCGTCAAAACAATGTTTGGCGATGATTTCCCCTTCTCTATCCGGGTCACTAGCAATATAAATGATGGAAGCTAATTTTGCTTTGGTTTTGATTGCGGAAAAAACAGTTTTTTTACCTTTTAACCATTCGTATTCCGGTTCAAATGAATTTTGAAAATCGATCCCATAGGATTTGGTCGGAAGGTCTTTGATATGACCCTTGGTAGCAACAACAACCCAATCCTTATCTAAATAAGAAGCGATTGTTGTTGCTTTTGTCGGTGATTCGACTATTAAAAGTTTGGTGATTGTGAATCCCTATTAAACGAAAAGACCTTCTACAGATAAGTATCTTTCGCCTGTATCATAACAGAAAGTTAGAACCTTAGAACCTGCAGGAATTTCTTTTAGTTTTTTAGATACTGCGGCAAGACTGGCACCAGAAGAAGTTCCGATAAAAATTCCTTCTTTTTTAGCAGCAAGAACAGCCATTGTAAAAGCTTCGTCTTTACCAACAGTGATGATTCCGTCGAGTAATTCTGTTTTACAGTTTTTAGGAATGAATCCAGCACCAATTCCTTGAAGAGGGTGTGGACCTGGTTTACCACCACTGAGAACAGGAGAACCTTCTGGTTCCACAGCAAATACTTTTAGTTTAGGAAATCTCTTTTTTAAGTTCTCTGCACATCCAGTGATATGACCACCAGTACCAACTCCAGTAATGATATAATCCAAACCATCTGGAAAATCTTTTGCGATTTCTTCTGCTGTTTTTTCTCTATGAACTTGGATGTTGGCTTCGTTTTCGAACTGTTGTGGCATCCAGGCATTTGGATTGGCAGCTACAATTTCTTGTGCTTTTGCAATCGCACCTGGCATTCCTTTTTCCCGAGGTGTCAGTTCGAACTTAGCACCATATGCTGCCATAATTCTGCGTCTTTCTACAGACATATGTTCTGGCATCACAAGAGTGATTGCATACCCTTTAACAGCTGCTACCATAGCAAGTCCGATACCAGTGTTTCCTGATGTAGGCTCTACAATGAAAGAATCCTTTTTTAATTTTCCTGATTTTTCTGCTTCTTCGATCATTGCAAGAGCAATCCGATCTTTGATGGATCCACCTGGATTTTGTCTTTCGAGTTTCATATAAACTTCATGGTCTGTTCCAAAAAGGCGCGACAATCTTACGTGAGGTGTATTTCCGATGGCTTCTAGAATGCTATTTATTTTCATAATTTCTCCGCTCTGTCACATTTTAAGAGAAAAAGCGGATTTGTCCACAATGAAAAATAGAAAACTTAAGGAGTATGAAGGGAAACAAGAAACTGGTAATCGGATTTCATTTGTTTTAAAACTTTTGAATCATTTTCTGATTGTATCACCTTTTCTAAGTAAGGTGCCGAGATCCGAAAGTCCAATCTCCGGAGAGCATCCGATGCTTTGGCTCGAACTTCTGGTTCCTTATCTAAGAGTGATTCTAAAACTGCTTTATAATTTTGGTTGGGCAATCGTTCCATTCCAACAACGGCAGACAATATTGATATTTTTGCGTAAGGAACTGTCTCCTTTCCTAAAGCCTCTAACAAACTAGACAATGAATCTTTTTTGCCTGAGAGATAGAGTGCATCGGCCGCCGCACTTCGCAGATAAAAATTAGGGTTTGTTAGGGCTGATTTGATTAAAGATTCCGATTCTGCTGTCAAGGGTAAGGAACCTAAAGACCGCAAGATTTCTCCACATGCCAAGGTAATCGGAATTTCACCGTCATCATAAAAATAAGGACTAGAAACGGACCTGCTATCTGCTACCCCATCTTTCCAAGTGCGTTTTTTGGGAGGATTGTGTTCAGGAATATTCGCAGATTCTTTTTGGTAGGTTTTGATCAAATAGGGAATGGCGATTTTTTCCCCTTTTTTTCCAAGTGCCTGGGCCGCATAAAATTTGACTGCAGGTGCATTGATAGGACTCGTAGGAAAATTTGGGGAACCTTCCAGAGCGGAAATAATATCTCGAATCCCTTGATTTGATTTAACAAAAGTAAGCTGGTCGATAGCATCCCGGATTTCAAAAATATCGGAGGAATTAAGTCGAACACGTTGGATTTCGAAAAACCGATCTTCCGATTCCGACGGAAAAATAGCTCCCACAAGCAAAAAACAGAAACACAAACCAAACTTTCGAATCATTCTAAACCGCCTTCAGATAAGGACGGATATTATAATCGTTTTCTTTTAATTTTCCTTCAATTTTTCTGCGACTTCCTTTAATTTTTCGGAAAGATCGCCAAGAGTGGCCTTGTCTTCTTCCAAAATGGATTGGCTGAATTTTTCCAAATCCCTCTGGATTTGTTCCTTTTTTTCGCTGGCTCTAGAGGCCATTTTGCGTAATAGATCTTCTCGGTAATTACTGAAATCTGCCTCTTTGAGTTCTCCAAGTTCCACCATGGAGTTCACAATTTTTTCCAGGCGTTCCGAAGTGAGGTAGTTGGCTCCAATTCCCCCGAGAATCAATCGTTCAAAAAGTCCAGAAACATCTCGTCCGGTTTCACGAATGAGAGAGGTTAACATAAAGTTTGAAAAATCTTCGTTTCTTTGTCCAAGACTTACCTTGAGAAAAGTTTGGCCAAGGATTTTAGGAGTGATATCTTCTCCAGTCATATTGTCTTGGACTTTGATTTCTTCTCCACCGATGATCATCTTAGCCACATCTTCTAATGTGATTGTGGAACTAGTTTCTGGATCATAAAGTCTACGGTTTGCGTATCGCTTAAGGAGCTTCATCGGAGATGCTTTTTAAAATGACTTTCAAGCCTAGGGGGTCAACTAAAATACAATCGTAATGGACTCTCTATTCGGTGCTGTTTTGACACAACTTCCGGAGCTTGAAAAAAACCTCCTCGTAGCATGGTTACAAGTACAAGGTTTCGTCGTAAAAGAATGTACTGGAAAAACATGGAAAGACCATCCCGATTCCCTTAGGCTTTTTTCAAAACCAACACCTGAAATTGCAAAGGAGTTATTAGATTGGAGCATTGAACCAATCTTATGCGGTAATTTTACAAAAGAAGAAAAAGAAAATTATAAATCAAAGGGTGTTTCTTTCTTATGGGAAAAACCATATTCAGAAATCCATACTTTCCCAAGTAAAACCTTACCTATGTCAAAATTGACTTGGGTAGTTTACACAAAAGACCAAAATCTAGACAAACATCTGTCAGTGTTTTTAAAAGCCATGGGACAAACTGTATTTACAGAAGGTAACCTGGAGTTTCTAATCAAAAGAATCCAAACTGGACCTTGCCATTTTCTCATTTTAGATTGGGATGTGATTGATCCAAGGGTTACCGTTCCTGGACTCACAAAACTAAAACAGGAAAAACAGTTTTTATCTTTGGGAATCAAAGATTTTATGAAAGAACATCTTTATCGTGATTTAAAAACAGGGATAGGAACCATTTCGGAAGTGTTGGTTTCTAAATCAGATTTTTGGGATGTTTTAATCCAAAGTTTTCCTCTGACAGAAGAATCAAAAACGGGGAATGGATGGACAGAATCCATAAAACCCGTTTCGAAACTGGCGTTTACATTTCAGGAAAAACACATCCCCATTGGGATGTATCTTGCCGAATCCACCGAATTAAAGATGACAAAAACCCATCCACAAATTCAAAATATTTTAGATTTATTTCGTTGGTTTTCTTAAAACATTCTCATTCAAAAAGTAACATATCATCGCTGGAAAGTTCACCGGCCCCACGGTTAGGGAAAGCTTGTTCGAAAAAAAGTGCAGCTAACAAATCAAAATCTTCATCTTCTTCGCGGTGTTCCATTTCCCAAAGTTCATTCCTACGTTTGATGAGAAGTGATACCGTGGCATCTTCCAATGCAAATTCTATCTTCAATCGGTTTAAGGTGCGGATAAAAAAGTTTAAGTTATAAATTACATAATCTCTGAAATAAGTGAGGCCGGCGATTGTTGGTTCGTATTTCAAAAGTGCTTCTGTCAAATAACAAGCGGTTTTTAAATCTTCCGTTGCCCCCGTTTCCTTATACGCTTTAAAAATATGATGAACGGTTTCATGCATAGAAATTGTAGAATGATAAGAATCTTCAATTAATCTTATGGCTTCTGGATGAGATTCCATATAAGCAAACACATCTACGATTTCGCGTTTTGCCGCGACACGTTTTCTTTCGGCATCACTCGGATCATCCGTAATTTTTGGATCTACAAGAAGGATAAAAAGATATTTAGTTTCAAAAGCAAATCTAGATTCTTTGGGAATATAGTATTCGATCCAAATTGGTTCTTTGTAGTAATCGAGTGATTCTTGGAAACTGAGTTCCGGTGTGACTTTGAGGGATTTTAGTTTTTTAACGTCATCAGTGATGACCTTCTTTCCTTCGACCCGAGTTTTACTGCGTTTGATTTGTCGGAGTTCCGACTTATTCAAAAGCGGTTTGGGTTTGAAGGAAGAATCCATATTATATCATCGACAGATTAGAAAAACCGCAAAAGAAAAGTACGAAGCCAAAATCCAATAGGGCTAAGAATCCCTGTATCCGAAAACACAACCTTTCCTTCTTCATTTAAAAAAACAGTCGTGGGATAAGCCGAAATTCGCCATTCTTTTAACATTCGATAATCGGCAGCATAGATGGGATGTTTGGCTTCTGGAGTGAGTTTTGTCATAATGTCTTTGGTTTCTTCCGAATCTTCTGCTTCCAGAACAGAGAGGAAGATGGTGGATTTTGGTAAAAAACTTAAATTGGCATCCAAAATGGGCCCATAAGCCTTACAAATCGTGCACCAGGTAGCCCAAAAATAAACCACCTTGGGATGCCCCTTCCAGGAATTAGCTTCTGTGGGTGTGGTGGCTAGGATTTCGATAGGAACCCCAGGCCTTGTGTCCCTACCTTTAAAGTAAGCAAAACAAAGGGTGGTCGAAAAAAAGAAAACAAAGGCGGAGACCACCTTCCATCCATACGGTAACTGCTTCCAAATCTTCATAGTCTCTCTATTGTAAGACTGGCAGATGGCCGGATATGTTCCCAAACATTAAAAATAAGATGAGGAGTAACCAGATAAACCCGGAAACCAGAACACTGACATCTGTGAGAATGGCCTTGGTTGGATTATGACCCATGTTCTTTATATATATAATATAAAGAGATCTAAAGATTGCATACACAACAATGGGAACCGTATAAACCATATAAGGAGTTCCTAAACTTTTTGCTGTTTCTGGACTTACCGTATACATCACATAACTGACAAGAGTGAGTGTCGCAACTACTGCCATCATCAAATCTAAAAACTCGATTGAGTATTCTTCTAAAATCTTTCTATGTTTACCAGCATCTGTTTTTAGGATATTGATCTCTCCCCTACGTTTGGAAAAACCCCAAAAGAGAGCCAACATAAAAGTACAAAGTAATAACCAATGCGAAAACTCCACTCCAATAACTACAGCACCAGCAATGGCACGTAACACAAATCCAATGGAGATACTCATCACATCCAAAATCACAATATGTTTCAGAACTTTGCTATATAACATATTAAAAAGTAGGTAAAAGATAGTGAGGTAAAAGAAAACAGGTGAAAGTTTGTAAGCACCAATGAGTGCCACAGGTAAAATCACTCCCGTGATAGCCAAAGCAATTCCTGAATCCAATTCTCCACTTGCGAGTGGTCTATGTTTTTTTTCTGGATGTTTCGCGTCTTCCTTTTGATCCAAAAAGTCGTTAAAAACATATTGGCAACTAGCAACTAGAGAAAAACATAAAAATGCTAAACAAACTTTTGTTAACGAAGGGATTTCAAAGATTTTTTTAGAAAAAATCAGTCCGGCAAATAGGATCACATTTTTGATCCACTGAGGAACTCGCATTAATTTAAGATATAGGTAGATCATTTTTTCTTCACTTTATGGGCTTCAATGTATTTCATTTTTAATTTAATGGTTTTTGCATCATTTAGAGTAGGAAACACCAATTGGATTTGTGGATTAGACCCTGTTGTGATCATTTCCACCATCTCACCTGGTGATTGTTTACCAGCTGTTTTGATATCTATAATTTGCAAAAAATCCTGATAATCTTCCGGAAGTAAACTTGAACTCATTACTATTTTTTTAGAATAGATTTCCTTACCTTTAGAATCCAAAATACTAATTTGATCCAAAACAAAACGAATTCCTCTTTGTTCTAAAGGATCGATACGAAGTCCACCAAACTTGGACATCGACTCCGGGAGAGTCCATTCATATTCCACCCAGTTACCAATGTCTTTTTTCAAAACAGGTTTAGATACCGACAAAGATTCGGAAGTTTCTGGTTTATCACGACCGATAAAAGTGTATAATTTGATGGATTGGTCTCTCATCACCGGATATTTGTATTGGTTGTATGCGTATCCAAATATAGAAAAAAATAAAACAGCACTGAGTATCAAAAGCCTTAGTAGTCTGATGAAACGGAACTGATCCAATGTAGTTTGGAATCGTGCTTTAAAGTCTTTTGTGGATTCATACAAAAGATAATCATAAGTATCTACTGCTAAGGACAAAATTTCATCCATTTCTTTCTCAGTAAAATGGGAGAGTCTATCCAAAGTTTCTAAAAATCTAAATGGTTTTAATTTTCTATCTGTTTCAGGAATGGTAAAACCACTTAGATCACCACTGTATGGAATTTCTTTTTGGTTGGTTCTTAATAATTGGAAGTTCACTAAATCAAAGGCCAAAAATCGAAATAGAATTTTTGTTTCTTCTAACTTCTCATTTGACAAAAGAAGTTCTACAGATTCCAACCGAGACCCTAGTTGCGCCAAAACCTTTTTTTGAATTTCTTTTTGGTTCTCCAATGTTTGTTCCTGAGCATCCAAACTAGGAGCCTTCCAGGGGGAAAACAATAGATCTCTCATCTGCAATTTCACAAATACCAAGTCTAAACCGTCCTCAAATTACTAATACTGATTTTTATTTCCATTCTAACCGACTTGAATTTTCACACCATCGTCTACAGTTCCCATTTTAGGAACCCCAGAGTGACCCGTGGCCGCAATGAGTACTGTAAAAATTCCCACTCGCCCCACATACATCACAGCCGCATAAAATAACTTTTCGATGTCTCCCAATTGGGGTGTTAAGTTCAAACTAAAACCCACAGTGGAAAAAGTGGAGATGAGTTCAAAAAAGATGACATGTAAAGAATGTTGGTTTTGGTCCAAAATCCCAAGAAATATAAAAATAAAGGCCAAAGAAATTGTGGCAAGGAAGTAGACACGAATGGCAACAGCAACAGAGTTTTTAGAAACAATTTCACCAAACAACATCACCGGTTTGGAAGGTTGGATCACATTTTTCAAATAAGCTAATAACAAAACAAAAGTTGTAATTTTGATACCACCTGCCGTTCCTTGAGGTCCACCTCCAATAAACATCAACACAGTAATGATGATGATAGTCGCATCATTCAAATGACCTAGATCCATTGTAGAAAACCCAGCCGTACGAGAACATACCGACATGAAAAACGCATTGGATATTTTATCTACAAAAGCTAACTCATGAAAGGTGTGAGGATTAGATCGTTCCAAAAAATAGATTCCAATAAAACCAAACAACAACAAGGCGGAGGAACCATAAACCAAAAGTTTGGATTGGATCCTTGTGGTTTCTCCACGTAAATGTTTATTATAATCACCTAACCGATTTTCTAAAAAGGCAGAAAACTGAGCAGGGAGTAACAAAAGCCTAGGAACATTACCAGTTTTTAATGCTTTTTCCATCATCAGAGTTTCTGCCATCACTTCAATGCGGTAAACAATCCGCACAAACACAGTGAGGAGAAATTTTTCTAAAAGAATGATGACGGGAAATCCAATCCCACCAAAAATCACAAGTCCCGAAACAATGTACAATGAAAAAGGATCCAATCGAAGTGCACTTAGATCATCCGTGATGGAAAAACCAGCGTTGTTAAAAGAAGAGATTGCAGTGAAAATAGAAAAAAACCAACGACTGTTACTTCCCTCCACTCCTTCCGGCATATGGAGATAAAGCCCAATCGCTCCCAGGATTTCCAAAGAAAAAGATATATTGATAATGGAGAGTAACATCCGGTTCACTTCGTTAGTGGCGAGTGATTCCGTTTCGGCTTGGGTATCAATCGCGGCACCAACAAAAGCATTAAAACGAGTGTTTCGCGAAATTCCTTGGGTAATCAGAAATCCAACAATTACGGTAAAACTGATGATCCCAAGCCCTCCCAATTGGATGAGAAAAAGCATGATCCAATGAGTGGAAGGTTCGAGGCCAGAAAGTCGGACAGGAGAAAGTCCCGTCACACAAATGGAAGAGGCGGAAAGGTAAAAACTATCCACATAGGAAAGTTCCCCTGATTCGGAAATATAGAGGGCAACCGAACCTATTAGGATGGCAGCAAAAAAACCCAAACAAACCACTCGGGCAAAAGACAGTGTTCGAAAAAAACGATTGAGTCGCGCTAGTGGCATATTCCCCTAATCTCTACTTTCTCCAGGATTTTCCCTTTGACCAAAAATCCCAAGTACTTTACAAACGCAGTCCATTTCAGATTTTGGTAGAATCAATTCAACTTTAACCTTATTTTTGAGGAAAATATGACCTCTGCGACAGAAACAAAACGCGACCCTAAATTGGATAGAATCCGTAATATCGGAATTTCCGCACACATTGACTCGGGTAAAACAACCCTTACAGAACGTATTTTATTTTATACGAACAAAATCCATGCCATTCACGAAGTTCGTGGTAAAGACGGTGTGGGAGCTACTATGGACAGTATGGACCTCGAAAGAGAAAGAGGGATCACTATCCAATCAGCAGCAACTTATGCTACTTGGAAAGACATTACCATCAACATTATTGATACTCCAGGTCACGTTGACTTCACGATCGAAGTAGAACGTTCACTACGCGTACTTGACTCTGCAATTATGGTTCTTTGTGGGGTTGCTGGTGTTCAGTCTCAGTCCATCACTGTAGACCGACAAATGAAACGTTATAACGTTCCACGTGTTGCCTTTATCAACAAATTAGACCGTACAGGTGCTAACCCTTGGAGAGTCATCGACCAACTTCGTGAAAAACTTTTCTTGAATGCTCATGCAGTGCAACTTCCTATCGGACTCGAAAACGATCTGAAAGGAATTGTTGACCTTGTTGAAATGAAAGCATATTATTTCGAAGGTCCAAACGGACAAGATATCAAAATCACTGATATCCCTGATGAATTAAAAGACCAAGCTAACGAAAAACGAGAAGCTCTTCTTGATGCAGTTTCCCTTTTCAGTGATGAACTCACTGAAGAAATGTTAGAAGGTGCACCTACAGAAGCACGAATTAGAGAAGCGATTCGCCGCGGTGTTCTTGCTCTTAAATTTGTTCCTGTATTTATGGGTTCTGCCTTCAAAAACAAAGGGGTTCAAAGACTTCTAGATGGAGTTGCTGATTACCTTGCGTCTCCTTATGATGTTGATAACAAGGCAAAAGAAATTGGAAACGAAGAAAACGAATTCAGTTTAGAATCAGATCCAGAAAAACCACTCGTTTGTCTTGCGTTCAAACTAGAAGACGGTCGTTACGGTCAGTTAACTTACGTTCGTGTTTACCAAGGTAGACTCGAAAAAGGTATGACGATCTACAATTCATCTAACAACAAACGCCACAACATTGGACGTCTTGTTCGTATGCACTCAAACGACATGGAAGATATTACCAAAGCAGAAGCTGGAGATATCGTAGCTCTATTCGGTATTGATTGTGCTTCCGGAGATACATTCACTGATGGAAAAGCAAAAGTGACTATGGAGTCCATGTTTGTTCCAAATCCGGTGATCTCTCTTACAATTGAATGTAAAGAATCAAAACAACTTCCAAACCTTGCAAAGGCTCTCAACCGTTTCACTAAGGAAGATCCTACCTTCCAAACAGAAATTGATAAAGAGTCTGGACAAACCATCATCAAAGGGATGGGAGAACTCCACCTCGAAGTATACATTGAACGTATGAAACGTGAATACGGTGTGGATCTCGTCACTGGAGCACCACAGGTTGCTTACCGTGAAACCATCACTAAGTCTGCAGACTTTGATTACACTCATAAAAAACAAACGGGTGGTCAAGGTCAGTTCTCTCGTGTGGCTGGTTTCATCGAACCAATCCCACAAGAAGAAGGAAAGGATTACGAATTCGTAGATAAAATCGTAGGTGGATCCATCCCTCGCGAATACATCGGATCTTGTGACAAAGGTTTCCGTTCTTGTTTAGAAAGAGGATCTCTCATTGGATTCCCTATCATCGGAGTTCGTTGTGTGATCAATGACGGTGCTTACCATGATGTGGATTCATCAGATATGGCATTCCAAATTGGTGCTCGTTACGGATTCCGCCAAGGATTCGGAAAAGCAGCTCCTATCATCCTCGAACCAATCATGAGAGTGGAAGTGGAAGGTCCTACTGAATTCCAAGGTGCGATCCTTGCTTCTGTCAACCAAAGACGTGGTATGATTTTAAACACAACTGAAGAAAACGGTTATGCTAAGATTGAAGCGGAAGTTCCATTAGCGGATATGTTCGGATACTCCACAGTTCTTCGTTCTTCTACTCAAGGAAAAGCAGAGTTTGCTATGGAATTTTCCAAGTATGCTCCTGTTCCAAGAAACGTAGCGGACGAGCTTATGAAAAAATACAAGGTCAACAACAAAGAAGAAGAATAATCACAATTCTTTCTCTAGTTTGATTTTGGAAAAGGCGGGGGAACCCGCCTTTTTTATTGCCCTCTCTCTTTTAGCTGTCGATACATTTAGAAGGGACAGCGAATGCGAAAACTTCGATACATTCTATTCTTTTTGGGTATCTTCCTTCTATCCCCAGTTTCCGCCAAACAAAGTCAAAAACCCGAAATTCCATCTTCTTACCGTGTGGTAAAAGGGGATTCCTGGTTTGGGATTGCTAAAAAATTCAAAATCTCCGCTGAAACCTTAGCCAAGTTAAATGGCCGTACCACCTCTGAAAATTTATATGAAAAAGAACTGCTTAGGATTCCCAAAGGGAATGAAAAGGTTTCTGTTTCTCCCGAATCACTCATCAAAGAAAAACCCTCCTACCCTTTGGATAAAAAAGAAAGAGTATTAAAGAAATTTTCAGAACTCACTTATGATCCTCATAAAGGGATTCAATTCCAAAGAGGAACCTCGTCCCTTGTACGGGCGAGTCTTCCTGGAAAAGTAGTGCATGTAGATTATATGGATGGGTATGAAAACTTTGTGGTTTTAGAACACCAAAATGGACTCTATACTGTGTATGGAAATCTTGAACGAATCCAAGTCACAGAAGGCCAACAAGTGAAACCAAAAGACAGACTCGGAATTTTATCCAAAGACAAAGGCCTCTACTTTCAAGTGAACAAACAAAAACAAAGTTTAAATCCCGAACGAATTCTGGAGAACGGAATCTAATGGCAAACCCTGTCCTATTCCAATCAGGTTCCGTTTATCGTAACGGAAAACTAGAGACCTTGGATCTGCTTTCCGAAGGTGAAAAAATCACTGCGATTGATTCTTCTCTATCGCCTAAACAAGACTCATTCACTGTATCCTTAAAAGGAAAAAAACTCTATCCTGGTTTTATCAATTCCCACGACCACTTACTCGCAAGTTACCTTCCCAAAGTGGGAGGAACCGAAAAACACCAATCCTGGTTGTCTTATGACAATTTGTATAAAAGTTCAGGAGTGTTTGCCGAACGACAACAAGTAGATCCTGAAATTTTATATTATCTCGGTGCCTATAAAAACCTTTTTGCAGGTGTCACAACTGTGTTTGATCATATTCCTCATCATGTACAAAATCCATTTCGGGGGATTCTTCCGGTAAAACTCATCTCCGATTATACGTTAGCTCATTCCATTGGAAATTATAGTTTGGGTTGGGGAGAAGGCCCGGCACTTGAATATAGAATGGCAGAACATGCAGGCCTTCCCTTTGTGACCCATCTTGCAGAAGGACTCGATGATGATTCGAAATTATCTCTGCGTCATTTGGAAAAAATGGATGCTCTTGGCGGACATTCTGTACTGGTTCACTGTTTGCCATTTGGACACAAAGAAGTAGAAAAAATTTTAGAAAAAGGTGCTTCTGTTGTTTGGTGCCCGACTTCCAACCTTCATATCTTTGGCAAAACAACAAACATCAAACTCTTTTTAGATATGGGAGTTAACGTATGTTTGGGGACAGATTTTTCACCAAGTGGATCCTTAAACCTTTTAGAAGAATTAAAAACAGCAAAATCAATTTACTTTGGATTGTATGGGGAAGAATTACCAGAATCTACATTACTTAAAATGATTACAGAAAACCCAAGAAAAGCCTTTCGATTAGGCAATCCAGATGCACTTATGCCAGGTCTTTCTGCAGATTTACTCATAATAAACGATGATAAAAAAGATACGGAAATCCATGTGTCGGAACTTTCTTGGAAACATATTGATCTTGTTGTGATTGATGGATACCCAATTTATGGGTCACAAGAATACAAGTCACTCTTTCTTCATTTCGGTTTAGAAACAGAAGAATTTACCATCGATGGTAAAACTAAATTGGTTGCTGGTTCACCAAAAAAACTCTTGAAACAAGTTTCTGACAGTGTCGGTTATAAAAAGAGTTTGGCTTTTTTACCTAATTTTTGAAAATGAAGCGCAAGCGAGGCATGAGTTGTCAGGTCCCATAGTACGTAATTACAAAGGAGGTTCCATCGTCTACTTCGAGAAAGACAAGGCGGAGGATATCTTTGTACTACAAAAAGGTCGTGTTGTACTAACTTACACGAATATCAACGGTGTGGAGCTGAAAGAGGATGTAAAACTCGGTGAGTTTTTCGGAGTTAAGAGTGCCATCGGTCGTTACCCAAGGGAAGAGACGGCTCAAGTCATAGGAGCCGCTACAGTTCTTGTCTTCAAAGTCCCAGAATTCGAGAAATTTGTCTCAGACAAAACCCATCTCATCATCAAAATGCTAAAGGTGTTCTCAAGCCAACTCAGGCAAGTCCATCGCCAGGTTAGGGAAATCCTCGGACAAGGGGAAGCCAAGAATCCAGCTTTCGAACTTATGAACGTTGCTGAAGTTTTTTATAAAAATGGCAATTTCGAACACGCTGCCTACGCATTTGAAAAATACTTACAACATTATCCGGACGGAATGTACGTTGATCGGGCAAGACAACTTGTTGACCTAGCTCGCAAAAAAACACCTTTCCCTCTCACCATACAAGAGTTAGTTTACAAACCAGAACCTGGAGCACAGGCCGGGAAACTCCAAGAGATGTTAAAAACAATGGCAGTTCCATCGCAAACCTCTGGTTCCAACATTGATCCAAACTCTATCCTTTCCCAATATGACAAAGCCTCTACTCTTATGAATGCAGGGAAATACGCAGATTCGATTGATCTATTCAAAACAGTTTCGGAAAGAACAGATTCGGTAACTCAAGAAGAAGAACAGTTTGTAGAAAACTCATTATTTTACATGGGTAAATCTAGTTTCAAAGCCAAAGACTATCCAAGTGCCATCACTCATTTTTCTAGTTTTATTAAAAAATACCCAAAAGGTCTTTTACTTAAAGAAAATCTTTACCACCTAGCGCTTGCTACAGAAGCCTCTGGTGATAAAGAAAAGTCAAAACAGTTATTCCAAAAGGTAACCCAAATGCCACCTTTGGATGATAGTATCTCTGAAGATGCTAAATCCAAACTCAAAGGAGGCAAATAGTGAACGATCAAATGTTGGAAGCTATGTTTGGCAAATTTGGAAAGATCTTCCAACCAAACGAAGTTTTGTTTTGTGAATACGAACCCGGTAACGACTTTTACCTTATCAAAGAAGGAAAAGTCAAAATCACAAAAACCATTGGAACCAGTATCAAAACCTTGGATGTATTAGAAGCGGGAGATATTTTGGGAGAGATGGCTATTTTAGAGGAACAACCTCGTTCTGCCACTGCCATTGCCGTGACAGAAGTGAAAGCCCTTAATTTCAATCGTGCCAATTTCGAAATGCTGATGACCAAAAACCCAGCACTTGCGATGAAACTCCTTCATATTTTTTCCTTTCGAATTTACGACCAAAAACGACGTCTTATGATCCTTCTCATGGATGATATCATTGGAAAAGTATGTGACGTCTTTGTTATGTTATACGAAAAGCAGTATAATAACGATGTATACAATGAAATTATCCTTTCTGCCACTGTGGACGATATTGCCAATTGGTGTGCCCAACCTGTCGGTGAAGTCCAAAAGGTCCTCATGCAATATGTAAAAACTGGCAAACTAGATCTCTATCCAGATAAAATTGTTATTCACAATATCTCCGATTTCCAAAGGATAGTGAATCAGAAACGTAAACCTACGTAAAAGCTCCCATAGCTCAGGTGGATAGAGCACTAGTTTCCTAAACTGGGGACACAGGTTCGAATCCTGTTGGGGGCATAAGATATGGCGGAACAACCAGGAACTCTTCTTTATTATCTAAAACGATCTACAGAATTTCTAGAAAAAAAGGAAATTCCAAATCCCCGTGTAGATGCAGAATGGATTCTTTCTGATCTTTTAAATCTCCCTCGGATCAAACTCTATTCTCAATTTGAAATGCCACTCGGCCAAAAAGAAATTGATATTTATCGCGAACGAATTGTTGAACGAAGCAAAAGAAAACCCGTTGCCTATATTACTGGTAAAAAGGGATTTCATAAATTTGAATACTTGGTAACGGATGATGTTCTCATCCCAAGACCGGAAACCGAAGAACTAGTCGATTACCTTTGGAAAAAAAAAGAAGAGTTATCATTCGTCGAACCAAAAGAAATTCAAATTTGGGATCTTTGTTCGGGAAGTGGATGTATTGGCCTTAGCCTAACACAGCTTCTACCATCGAGCGTTGTGACCCTCTCAGACTTATCTGAAAAAGCAATCGATGTGAGCCGCCGAAATGCAGAAAAATACAACCTCAAAGACAGAACCAATTTTTATGTTTCTGATTTGGACTCATCTCTTCCTAAAGAATTACAATTTGATTTGATTGTTTCTAATCCTCCTTATATCCCAGAATCAGAAAAACCGGAAATAATGCCGGATGTTTTAGACTATGAACCACATATGGCCTTATTTGTTTCTGATTTCAAAGAATTCCACAAACGATTGTTATCTGCTGTTAAATCGAGACTACTTCCGGGTGGAAAACTAATGATGGAAACCCATCCTTTGTATATGGATGATTTGGAAGAGATCGCGAGAGGTTTAGGATTTGTTTCTACAAAAAGGATTTTAGACAGTTCTAAAAAAGATCGTTTTTTCTTTGCAGAAGTTTCTTAACTTACCTAATTTTATTTTCCATTCCCATTCAGCTGCACAGAGGATTGGATTTTAAAAAGAAGCAAATAAAGTTCCTTTTCATCTGCCTCTGTTAAATCCTTTCTAAACACAAGATCAGCCGCGGTGACAATAGGAAGTCCCTTTTCCCAAATTTCTTTTCCTTTTTTGGTAAGTCGTAAAACATAATTTCGTTTGTCTTGTGGAGAAACTTCTCGTTTCACCCATGATTTTTTCACCCAACCATCCACAAGTCGGGAAACAGTGGTTTTGTCTTTTACCAAACGTTCACTTAAAACTTTTTGGTTTAAACTTTCTGACTCTACCAAAGGGAGAATTTGCATCCATTCCTCAAACCGGATCCCGATTTTGTTTTTTGAAAATTCATCCGCAAGAAACCGCCTCATCAGAAGCAAAGTTTCGCTCATATAAATCCCGAGGTAATTCGTTATCCCGTTCCCTTTCACTACACCAGTCCAATTGTTTTTTAGAAACCTTCAAGTCTTTTTTAGTTGCAGATAGCAACCATATAGTTGTATATAGCAACTATATTAAAAACATAAAAAAATAGAAACTATTCTAACCTTGAGGAAATGTTATGGAATGGAAATACCAAACAATTGAAAGAGAGGGATTTGCCCTCCAAGTGGCAGAGAACAATATAGAGGGCCCTCCTCTATTTTGGATCGGAAGTGCTTTGTATTATCCGAGAGTCATCCCCCTAGAGATGGCGAAGAGATACAAAATCACCGTGGTGGATCAAAGAGGATTTGCCAAACGAACTCGTTCGGAAAAAGAAACAACGGATGATTACTGTTTAGAAAAATTACTAGAGGACTTTTCCTTCATACAAACAGAGTTAGGTATCCCTTCCTGTCCTGTCATTGGCCATTCAGGTCATGGGTATATGGCGCTAAGCTATGCAGACAAATATCCAAACAAGGTCTCCCACCTCGGAATGATTTCCACAGGCCCAAGCCACGGAAGTCCCATGTTAGAGGCAGAAGTTTATTTCGACAGGCAAGCATCTGACACTCGTAAAACGGCACATTTACAAAACCAAATCCAGTTTCAAAAAAATATAAAGGAGACACCTTCGGATTTTTTCATCCATTACTGTGTGAGTTTGGAAGCAAAAGGATTCTACCAAGTTCCGTTTCCTTCTCGGATGTTTTGGAAAGGAATCCATACAAACAAACTTGCCTTTGATCATTTGTTTGGAGAAGTCTTTCGGGATATTGTTGTTTCAGATTATTTCAAAAAACTTAAGGTTCCCATTTGGATTTGTATGGGGAAAGAAGATTTCCAGGTCGCACCCTATTATACTTGGGAACCTATTTTAAAAGAGTTTCCAGATATTAAAATGACTGTAATGGAAAAATCCAGTCACTTACCTTTTTTGGAAAGGCCGGATGTATTTTTAATTCAATTGGAAAATTGGTTAGCTGGTCGGGAATAAAAAAGCCCGCAACCAATCGGTGAGCGAGCTTTCCTTAAATTCAGAAATTTTAGTCTTTAGAGAATTACTTCTTTTAAGACTAAAAAGGGTTTAACCTAACATATCTTTGACTTCGTTTCTTTCTTCTTTCAACTCGTTGTGAGTGATGTCAAATTTTTCCTTACCGAAAGCATTGATTTCAAGACCAGTAACGATCTCTACTTTTTTCCCATCAGACTTCAAAGGGTATCCAAAGATAAGACCTTTGTCCACACCATACTCACCATTGGAATGGCAAGCTGCACTGAACCAGTCACCAGCTTTTGTAGGAGTGACAATGTTATGCACTGTATCGACTACTGCGTTTGCTGCCGATGCTGCAGAAGACGCTCCGCGTGCTGCGATGATTGCGGCTCCACGTTTTTGAACGGTAGAGATAAAATCACCTTTCAACCATTCGTGGTCAGAGATCACGTCAGTTGCTACTTTTCCTTGGATTTTTGCGTTGTAGAAGTCTGGGTATTGAGTTGCAGAGTGGTTTCCCCAAATCGCAACATTAGAAACGTCTTTTACAAGAACTCCTGCTTTCTGAGCTAGTTGTGTTTTTGCACGGTTTTCATCCAGACCTGTCATCGCAAACCATCTGTCAGACGGAACCCCTTTTGCGTTGTTCATTGCAATGAGAGCGTTTGTATTACAAGGGTTACCAACAACTAAAACTCTTACGTCACTTGCAGCATTCTTTTCGATTGCTTTTCCTTGTGTTGTAAAAATTCCACCGTTGATTTTAAGAAGGTCTCCCCTTTCCATTCCCGCTTTTCTTGGAACAGAACCAACAAGGAGTGCCCAGTTGATGTCACGGAACGCTTCATCGATGTTAGAAGATACAGATACTTTTTCCAAAAGAGGAAAAGCACAGTCATCTAATTCCATGATAACACCTTTAGCAGCAGGAAGAGCTTGTTCTAGTTCCAACAATTGGAGTTCTACTGCAGTGTCAGGTCCAAACATTTGTCCTGAAGCGATACGAAATAGGAGTGCGTATCCGATTTGTCCGGCAGCACCTGTAACAGCAACTTTTACTTTTTTGCTCATATAAATTTTCCTTTAATTTTATAATTTATGATTATTGTTTTAATTCTTTTTGGATGATCTCATCAAAGTTTTCGAAAGGTAAAGCTCCCGAAACAAAGATCCCATTGATAAAAAATGCAGGAGTTCCGCTCACACCCACTTTTTGTCCGTCTTGAATGTCCGCATCAATTTCTGCTTTCAAAGTAGATGCATCTTTCATACAAGCTTGGTATTTATCTTTAGAAAGACCTGCTTTTAAAACCAAAGCATCCACATTCGCCTTACCTAAGTTCCCGCTGTTTTCAAAAAGTATGTTGAATACATCCCAATACTTTCCTTCTGATACGGAACAATTAGCAGCCATGTGAGCATACATTGCATCTTGATGGAAAGGAAGCGGGAAATCACGGAACACCCAACGAATTTGACCTTTGTATTTTTCGCGAAGTTGTTGGTTCACATCTTGGCTTCGTTTACAAAATGGACATTCAAAATCAGAAAATTCGATGATTGTGATTTTTGCATCTTTCGGTCCGATTGATGGATTATTTTTTTCTTCTACTGTCACGCGGACGGCGGCTGGTTCTTTGATTAAAAATTCAACAGGGTATTTAGTTACGATATCACGATAAACAGTTCGGCTATGTTCTTGTTCTTGTTGGTTTTTTAAAAATCCAACAATTTTATCTTTTGTTTCATTTAAGGATTTTCCACCTAACTGAGCCTTGTTGGACATATAAACATTTAGAATTTCTTCTTCGGATGGTTCTCTAGGAGTGAATCCTTGATTTAATACTTCAGATGGTTTGATGTTTTTATCTTTAGCAACCAGTTCGAATAGTTTGTCTTGAGCAAATTCACCGAGTGTGTTTTTGATAAGACTTTTGTATTCTGACTGGAATTTTGAATAAGCAATGGGAGAAGTTTCTTTCACATCACTCAGGTCATATTTTTTTCCGCCGATACTGACTGCATCTTGGGTAATGTATTCCCGAACAAAGGAAGGAACACTGACAATAAAGAGTAGGGCGAAAACGAGGTTGGTCGCTAGGACGATTTTGGAGATGGGATTTTCCATCCACTTTTTAAAAATATTTTCCATCCCTGCCAGCTTCTCGGCCATAAAGCGGACAATCAAACGGAAAAAAGCTAAAAAAATAGTCGATTTTCGCTAAAGCCATCTCGCAAATATCCGAAAATCTGAGGGAGGGAAAAGACAATTTTTTCTCAAAAGCTGATCCTGAACACGGAGGTTTGGGAAAAATGAACATAATCAACATTCAAGGAAATTCGCACCTAACGGTTCCTCCCCCGCTCCCAACCCAAACGGGGAAACAATCAGAGGATGGAAAAGAATCCCTTCCTGAAAAATCCCAAGAATTGCGGGGAAACAAAGGGGTGGAAAAAGAACTAGAGTCAAAAGTGAAACCGGAAGATCTGGTTTTAAAACCAACTCCTGCGTCTTTGGAAGAAAAATTAAACCAAATCATTTCCCCGGAAGAAGTGAAAGACTTACTTTCTCTTGTCACACGAACTCCCCTACCGTCCCTCAAAAACCATAAGGTAGATACAAAAAGGTAAGATTGTTTCTTAGTATTGCCATTCTTGATAGCTTCATCCTAGTCCTTAGCGGGATCTTAACCGTTTCCATTTTAGGACTAGGACTTGTTGTGTACAACCAGTTCATCCATCCGATCATATCCAGAAAAGATTCAGACCGCTTCATTCCAGTCCAAACTGGGGACAAATATGATCTTGTCGTGGATGAACTAAGCCGATTCGCAAGTTTCCAAGTGGGAAGTAAAACGGGACAACTGGCTACTCGTTGTAATGCGATCACGGAAGACCATCTCATCTTCCAATTCAAAAAAAGTAGAGATAGCGAAGATTATACCATTACTGTTTTAAAAAACGGTCCAACTTTCTACAAACCTCCAAGAATGGAACATTATGGAAAAATGGAATCCAAAGAAAGTTTTGAATCTTATGAAATCATTGGCCACCCTGCCGAATTTCGAATCTCGGATAAAATAACAAAAGAACGGATGGTGAATTTTATTGAAGTCTCCCTCACCTCTTCTTTTTATTTCAACCGGTCTGGAAAAGAACGGATGAAATTTACTTTCGAAGTGGGAAAAATCCAACCAGGGATTAACAGAAAGATTCGGTTTAGAGGTGATGTTTACGGGTTCGGAAAAGAAGAAGGAGCCGAAGAAGACTAAACTATTTTGTTTGGATGCGAACCCCGAGCCCATCTGGTTTCACTCGTCGAAATTGATACGAAATTCCAGAAGCCAACATTCCTTTTTTTACCATCTCTTCCAATTCTGCCTGTTTTGTTTTGACAGCCTTTCTTTCGAGAAACATTAGTAGGCTTGGTCCCGAACCCGACAAACAATAACCAATACCTGCTTCTTTCAAAGACTCCGCCAAACCAAATAGTGGAGAGGTATTTGGAATTCGGTATGGAGTATGCATTTTATCTTCCAAACCGACAAGAAGGTCACCAAACTTACGTTTGTCTAAAAAATGCATCCATGCACCAATCCTAGACAAATTAAAAATAACATCAGAGGTTGTATACGTTTTAGGAAGTGCTTTCCTAGATTCTTCTGTAGAAACATGAAACTCTGGAGTTAACACAAAAATGGAAACGGAAGACGGGAATTTTTTTCTAAAATACCGCAAAGGTTCACCAAATGTAGAGTAGGCGAACACAAACCCACCCAAATAAGCCGGTAGTGTATTGTCAGGATGACCTTCGAACTCAGCCAAATACTGAGTAAAATCCGGTTCTGTAGGTAAGGATTTTGGTTCGATCCTTTTATGAACTTCGCGAGCAAGTGTTAGCCCCGCCACAATGGCCGAGGCACTGGAACCAAGCCCACCCTTCAAAGGTAAGGCCAAGGTCATTTTACAATGATAAGGTGGTGGATTTATACTTGGTAAAAATTTTTGGAAATAAGAAAGGTAAGACTGATAAACCAAATCTTCTTTTGCAGAAAATGGCAACTTCTGCCCGTTTTTTAATTCGGTTTTAGATTCCGTAATTTCTTTAGAAAAACTAAATTCAAATTCATTACGAAGATCCAATGCAAGGCCCATGAGATCGAAACCGGGCCCCAAGTTGGCAGAAGTTCCCGGCACTTGGATGAAAATCTTAGGAAGGCGAACCATCGTTTCGCCCAGGCTCTACGACCGGTTTCGAAAATCAACCTCTCTTTCGATCAGAGAATTGTTCTACAGCATGAAGGCCACCAAGGACTACGGCCGGAATTCCTTGGCCTGGATAGACAGTATCTCCCGTAAGAAGTAAATTTGGATCTTCCGAACGGTTACTCAACATTTTGAATGGATTCGAAAAATAGGAACTGGGAATCCCTCCCACCCTACCAAATTTCCTACCTGTCCAGGTTTTCCATGTAACAGGCGTTGCAGAATGTAAAAATAAAATTTTGTCTTTTTGAAACCAAGGGAACTTTTCTACTAAGGTTTGAATGATGATCGATTCTATTTTTTTCTTTTTTTCTGGGTAAGAAACATCCCGAATCCAAGATTCAGGATTTTCTATATGGGTAGAAAACGAAAGGATACGAATGCCTTCTGGGGAACGAATGGGATCCTCGGGATGGGAAAGAGAAAGAAAAAGCGAATTTCCTCCTCCATATGGCAGACCGTCCTTCAAATGGATTTGGTGGTGAAGGCATTCTGTTTTTGTCCATTCTTCGGAAGGATTGGTTTGTATGGCAATCCCCATGGAAAAAGCACCCCAAATTCCTTTTTCAAACTTTGTAGTTTTCTTTTTTAGTTTTGGTAGATCCTCAGTAATCTCTGTTAGGTTCCAAATAGGAAGATTCGAAACCACCAATGGAGCATAAAATAAAAAATTCTCTCTATTTTTAGTTCTTAACTCCCAAACCAAATCCTCCTTCCCTTCGGCAAAACTGATTTTTTTCAGATCTGTGACTTCTTGTTTGTAGAGAATCTTTCCGCCATTGGCTTCTATTCGACTCAGGATCGTTTCCGCAAGAGATACCATTCCTCCCCGAACAACATAGTTTTGTAATTGTGGGTAAGTGAGACCAACGGAGGCAAAGGCCATGGAAATTTTTGTCGATGTTGTTTGGCTTGTGATCAAAAGTTGTTCTTCTAAAAACCGAATCCATTCCTTGTTCTGAGTCAGACCCAAAGAGATTAAAACCAAACGTAAGGAGATAAAAGAAAAAAATAAAACAATTACGTCTGAAGGTCGAAACGAACCAATCGATTTCCATACATCGGAAAGATTTTTAAAAGGAAAGAATTTGTATCTCTCGGACAAACTCCAAAGTGAATCAGAGATAAAAAAACAAAGTTTCCAAAATACCTCCATCCGCAAACCACCACCGAACACACGTTTGGCCTCTTTATTCCATTCTGCGCGATCCCTATAACGTTCAATGGTTTTTTCATGCAAATGAACCACCATCGATCGTTTTAGAGGGATAAGAGGAAATTGAATTTTGAATTCGGTAGAGAGTTTATGGAAAGGAAGTCCAGGTTCCAAACCGACGAGAGTTGTTGCCCCTGATTCAAAGACAAAACCACTCTTTCGGAAACTAGATGCACAACTACCAGGAGCCGTGCTTTTTTCTAAAACCAAAACTCTTTTGCCTTTTTCAGAAAGGGACAAAGCGGCACTAAGGCCACCAAACCCGGAACCAATGACCACTACATCCCAATCTATATCCATCCTCCTTGTAGACAGAAGTCAACGAGAGGACAGATACTATTTAAAAAAATGGGATCACTCAGACCAAAGTTTTTTTAAGTCACTGGCAATGTTCTTTTGCATGGCTTCGTTCGTTCCGCCACCAATACTGAGTAAAATGGCATCCCTGTGTAATCGTTCCACCGGATATTCGCGGCAATACCCATACCCACCTAATACTTGGATGGCATTTCTGGAAACACGTTCCGCCATTTGAGTGGCCACAAGTTTTGCAGAAGCAGCACCAAGCGAGTTACGAACGTCAGGTCCAAGTTCACTTGCCACTTGGTATACCAAAGCACGTGCGGCTTGGTAATCTGCATAAGACTCAGCCACCATCCTTTGGATTTGGCCAAACTCCATTAATTTTTTACCGAAGGCTTCTCTATGACGAATGGTATAATCACACATGATATCGATACAGCGACGAGCAATCCCAAGTGATTGTGCTGCCAGTGTCACTCGTTCAATTTCTAAATTGCGCATCATATGGGTAACAGCACCATTTTCTACACCAAGTAAATTCTCTTCAGGAACCTCCATATCTTCGAACACAAGTTGTGTTGTTGGTGAAGAACGCATTCCCATTTTTTCTTCTTTTTTACCGACCGAAAAACCTTTGTAAGACGATTCAATGACAAAGGACGTCATCTTTTTTCCATTTTTTTCTAACTTGGTATAAAGAACAAAAACCTGACCAATGGATCCGTTGGTGATGTATTGTTTCACTCCATTGATGATATAACGATCTCCCTTCTTCACTGCATGTGTGGTCATTCCAAGGACATCAGTTCCGGCCCCAGGTTCCGTCATTCCCATACCACCGATCCATTCCCCAGTGATCACCTTACTCAAATAACGACTTCTTTGAGAAGAATTAGAACTATAGAAAAAATTATTCACAAAAAGTACTTCGTGGGCTAAATATGATAAAGTAAATCCGGGATCAAACCTAGACATCTCTTCATGGATGATGACAGAGGCAAGAGGATCCAGTCCATGACCACCATCGGCCTCAGGCACTGTGATTCCAAAAATTCCAAGTTCGGAACCAAGACGTTTGAATAACATTGTATTAAACGTTTCTTTTTCATCGTTTTCTTTGGCTTGTTCGTCCATTTCCCTTTCTGCAAAGGACGCCACTGACTCGCGGAGCGCCAAATGGTCTTCTGTGGGATTGAATAAATCTAGTGATGATTTTTTTGTAGTAACGATACTCATAGAGAATATTTTTTCGTACTTTTCCTGAACCTGTAAACGAAAAAACCAGAGCTCTCTACATTCCAACTAGCGAAATTGCTACAAAAACGAACAGATAATCAGTAAAGAAATCTATGTTACGCTTAAAGATAGCGGAATACACTAACCAAAGTTATCCTACAATTTCATTATTGACACAAGTTTCATAATGATAAAACAAAAACTACATTTACCAATAGAAGAACTACTTATAATTAGTGATTATCCTATGAGGAAAATCCTAGATGATAAAAACTAATCATTAAATACAGGAATACTTTACAATTTATTGATTCTATTGAAACATCACTAAAACATTCGAAAAAATCTTTCGTCGAATCAACCGAAATGCAATGAGCACTAACGATACAAACATAGTACCTCGAGATAAGCTCGCCAAATTTGAGTTAACTGAAGAATCTTTAAACAGCTTCCGCAAAAATAATAATATCCCTCTCGACCTTTACAACAAGGACGGACAAATCCTCATTCATAAAAAAAGAAACCCTACAGAAGCAGATTTTGGAAAACTACTCAAGTTCGAAATGCAAGGGGTTTACTTTCTTATTTCTGAATTGAAAAAAGCCAAACATCACGGCAATGATCATACATTTTTAGAACCTGGTCGCACAACCAAACTATTTGATCAGGAAAAAACGTCTCGTTTTGCCAAACAATCCCAAGCACTCATCGAAGATCTTCGCAAAACCTCTTTCTCTTCAGAACAAGCTGTTTTCGTTCAAAACTCTGTGAACGAACTTCTCACCGACTTCACTAGCAATCCTGATTACGAACTTGGTATTTTTAATATTTTAGAAATCCTGGGAGTGGCTGGGGTTTCTGTAGAATCAGAGCTTATGACCAAACGCACTGTTGTGGCGATGGGGATGAAGGTTCGCACCAAAAAGATCGTGAACGAAGGGAAAGAAGAATCCAATAAAAAAGACCATTTGAGTCTAATGATGGCAAGTTATTTGGCGGATGTAGGATACTCTAGGCTTGATATCAAAAACAATCCTAAACTCACCAAAGAAGAATATGCCGTTGTCCAACAACATCCTATCATCAGTTATTTGATGACTCTTCCTGCTCCAGAAATTGATTCCCATGTTCGCACTTTAATTTTAAACCATCATAGACCTTACCGCGGGAACGGCGTAAACAATAACTTTCCTGATCCAAGGTCTTTATTCACCAAACTCATGTCAGTTCGTGATAAATACAATAAAGAAGTCGGAAAAGAAAGAATCACACAAGACATTGAGCTCCAACTCCACTTACAAGAAAACAATGTTACCTCTGGAAGTTTTGAAGAAGACATTGCCATACTTTCCCTTGCCAGCGAATACGCATCCCTCACTTCCAATCAACCTTGGAGACCTGCATTCAAATCCTCCACGGCACTGAAAATGATTCTAAACGATTCATTTTTTTCTTATAGTAACAAAAACATCAGACATCTATTGGATTATGTAGGAAGTTCTCTCACTAACAACGAAAACATTGTGAACTTTGGAGACTTTGTCATCACTGCTTCCGTGGATTCAGAGAGACGTGCGCATTTTGACATTTGTATTGTATTAGAAGTAGGCCGTTACCAAACAAGACCCAAACTCCAAAGAATATGCAGCATCAATCCTGTATTTCAAAAAGGAAACAAATTCAAAATTGCTGATTTTGATTTGCATAGTATTAAAATCGATCGTAGAAAAGCCATTATGGACTTGGCCTTACAAGCTGGTACATCTCGTGTCATTTATATCATTGATCCCGAACTGAACCCTGCCCTTCACGAAGCTGTTTACAAAATCAATATGGCCTCCTAAACTAAGTTTGGTGCATATAAATGAATTTTTTGTTCTCTTCCAGAAAGAGATACAGATTCTTTTTTATCCCAACCAAGAGGAGAACCTGTCTCCAACCAAACTGCTTCCGAAATCAAAAAAGAAACTCCCAAATCTTTACACGCAGATTCGATACGTGATGCTGTATTCACCGTATCTCCAATGACGGTGTATTCCATTCTCTCTTCGGAACCAATACTTCCGCAAAAAACTTCTCCCGCATGAATCCCGATTCCAATTTTGATTTCAGACTCTCCCTTAGAAGTTCGCTCCTGGTTCCAACTGTTTAATTCCTCTAACATAGACTTGGCGGCAAGGACTGCATTTTTAGAATCTTCTCCCTCCTTGTCGGAAGGAGAAGGAGTACCGAAGGTAGCCATCACCGCATCCCCAATGAATTTATCCAAACTTCCGCTGTGTTTAAAAATGGCACGCACCATACGACGGCGAAATTCTGTTAAGAAGATGGAAAGTTCTTCTGGATCCATAGGTTCCGAAAACTGAGTGAATCCTCTGATATCACTAAAAAGTACGGTAACCTTTTGTCGTTTGCCTTTTGCAATCACTTCAGGCTCCGATACAATTTCAGAAACCAGATCTGGTGAAAAGTAACGAGACAAAGTTGTTTTTTGGGATTCTGCGGCCGCAAATTTCAATAACATCCTTAGGCTTCGAAAGATCGCATAGGAGATCGCAAAAACCAAAACCAGATACACAGTAGGTTTGGTCACAGAAGCATCCGACAAAATGATTTGGTCTCCGAGTACATACTCATGCCAATCCATACCGCTAACAGAATTTGTATCGACTAAGGCATAAAAAAGAAATCCATAATAACTGATTAGAAAACAAACAAAGGAAAAATTAACGAGTGAAAACCGGTATTGAAACAAACTCAAAGACAATGGCAAAAGATAAAATACAACCAAAGGAGTTTTGACAAGAAAGTTTGGGTTTCCTTCTCCTTTTAAAATGTACCAATTATAAATGGTAACCGTTATGAGTAGGTTATCGATAAACAAACTAATATAATCATATTTTGTTTTCCAATGACCCCTACTTTTCTTTAGAATTTGATAATGGATAAACGTATTTAAAAAATAAATTGTGATCCCAACAAAGTTAATCAAGTATCCAAAAATAGAATCTATATTGCTGAGATTGGCAACCGCGCTGGCAACCAGGGCCACTCCAATCACATACCGAAACCGAACCGCAAATAAAGCACCCATTTGTTCTTCTCGAAATAAAAGATCAGACATATAACGAGGGAACTGGTCTCGGATGCAGTAAACAGAACGAACGGCACGAACAATAGAGGCGAACATAGCCAGACATTCTAACACGGAAAGTTTTGGTGCAAGGGAATTTTCTTTTTGCAAATTTTGAATCCTTAGGATTTCAATGAATCATGTTCCCAAACGGATTTGCCATTCGATTCGGAAAACTTAGCTCCTTCCTTGCGATCGATGTCCTTGTTTCGCTTTTGGCAAACCTTTCCTTTTTTTCTCTTTATGGAAACGAGAAGATTCGTTTCACCCTCCTAATTTTTTATACCAGTTCTGTTTGGGCTCTTTATTTGGCAGACCATCTATGGGATTCATTCCGAGAGAAGGAACCCTTTTCAGAACGAGGAATATTTTATCAAAATTTCCGACTTCTTATTGTTAGTTTTTTGATCTTCATGATTTTCCTTTCTCTTTTCACGGGTATCTACTTTGAATTTTCTTTCCTTCTGAGAAATTTTCCCCTAACGTTTAGTTTTGTTTTTTTCCTAATTTTGATAGTGACCTATTGTTCTCCTATACCCAAAGAAATTTTGGTCTCCGTATTTTATACCTTAGGTGTGATCGCCCCTTTTACATCCATTACCTGTTTGGATCCATTGGTGTGGATATTTTTGATCCATGTATTCGCCAACGTCCTTCTCACCTACAATACTGACCGCGAATTTGATCTCGTGCAAAACACCTTTACCTTAAACCAATTTGGGAAACCAGAAACCGTAAGAAAGTTTGTCCGCTTTCTTTTGTGTTTGGGCTCTCTCCTTCTCTTGGGGATGGGAATTTGGGGTGGTCTCCAGCTTCCTTTTCTTTTGGGGATGGGTCTCGCCTATCTATGGCTTGGTGTTTGCAGTTTTTTGAGAGGAGGAAACTTTCAATTCAAGTCTCTTTGCGAATTCTCCTACCTACCACTCTTCCTACCCCAGATCTTTTTTTTCTTCTCCCTACTTCCTTAAAATTTAGGGTGGGTTTATGTGGTTACTCATCTTACATTCGATTGCACTTTTTCTCTTTGTCCTACTCTATTCTTTCCGATTTCGAAAATTGGTGTCAAATCCCGAAGAAAATATCCTAGTGCAAATCCATCTGGCCACAGACGACTGGAAATCCACTCCGAATCTCGTCCTCCTGAGCGCTTTTGTCCTCTTCCTTCTCTTCCCTCTGACCCTAGGCTTTTCCTTCTACCTGAAAACCGATGCAAACGTCCTTGTTGTCATTCTTTGGATCATTTGGGCCTACAATTGGAGCAAATACACGTTCTGGAGAGAATAATGTACTTCCCTTATGACTTCCCTCACGTTTTCTGGTCTTAGGTAATCCACGATAACGGGGTTAAGGAATGAAAATTGTTGTTCTAGTAAAGCAGGTTCCGGATACGGAAACCAATATCAAAGTCGGCGACAAATCGATCAACGAAGCTGGCGTAAAATGGATCATCTCTCCTTATGATGAATTTGCAATCGAAGAGGGAATTAGAATTCGTGAAAAAAGCGGTGGAGAAGTCATCGCGGTGTCCCTCGGCCCAGACCGTGCAGTAGAAGCTCTTCGCACTGCCTATGCTATGGGTGTAGACAGAGCCGTTCATGTAAAAGTGGATGACTATGTAACTTTTGACTCTACATACACTTCCGAACTTCTTGCAAGCCTCATCAAAGCAGAAAATGCAGATGTAGTCATTGGTGGTCGTCAATCTATCGACACTGACAGCTCACAAGTTGTAGTTCAAATTGCAGAGAGATTGAATGTTCCTCACGTAGCTATGGCCCTCAAACTTGAGTTTGACGGAAACAAAGTAACTGCAACTCGTGAAATCGAAGGTGGAACAGAAGTAGTAGAAACTACAGCTCCTCTAGCAGTCACTGCGCAAAAAGGTTTGAATGAACCAAGATACCCAAGTTTAAAAGGGATCATGTCTGCGAAGAAAAAACCGGTAGATGTTAAAAAACCGGAAGAACTCGGAGCAACAGGATCTAAACTCGAAGTAGTATCTCTCGAACCACCTCCTCCACGTATCGCTGGTCGAAAACTGGAAGCAGCAGATGCAGCAGGTTTTGCATCTCAACTTGTAAAAGCTCTTCGCGAAGAAGCGAAGGTCATCTAAGGAGACGAACATGGCTGATGTTTTAGTAGTTGGTGAATTAAAAAACGGCGAACTTAAAAAAATCTCAAAAGAACTCACTTCTGCAGCTCGCAAAATTGCGGACTCCATTGGTGGAAAAGTTCATACAGTAGTCATTACTGAAAACGTTGATACGTTTGCAGGTGATTTGAAAGCGGTTGGTGCTGATACAGTAATCGGTGCAAACCTTGGTGAATTTTCTCCTGAAGGTTATGCAAATGGAATTTTTGCAATCATCCAAGAGAAAAAACCAGCAGTGGTTTTAATTCCACACTCTGCGCAAGGAAAAGAATACTCTGCAAGAGTAGCGATCAAAGCAAATGCTGGAATCGTTGCGGATGCGGTTGGTCTTTCTGTTGACGGTGGTAAAGTGGTTGCTAAGAAACCAATTTACTCTGGAAAAGCGTATGCAAATTTCAAAGTCACTTCTGACATTCAAATCTTTACAGTTCGTGCTAACTCACAAGAAGTAACTCCTAAAGACGGAGCAGGTGCAGTAGAAAAATCTGGTGCAGCAGCTGGTGAAGTAAGAACTAAGTCTATCTCTAAAGATCTTTCTGGTGGAAACAAAGTGCAACTTGCTGATGCTTCTATCATTGTATCTGGCGGACGCGGAATCAAAGGACCAGAAAACTGGCCTATCATCCAAGACTTGGCTGATACTCTTGGTGCAGCACTTGGTGCTTCCCGTGCGACTGTAGATGCTGGTTGGATTTCTCACTCACACCAAGTAGGACAAACAGGTAAAACTGTCTCCCCTAACTGTTACATTGCTTGTGGTATCTCCGGAGCCATCCAACACTTAGCAGGTATGGGTTCTTCTAAATACATCGTTGCCATCAACAAAGATGGAGATGCTCCTATTTTCAAAGTAGCAACTTACGGTGTGGTTGCAGACCTTTTCGAAGTAGTGCCTGCACTTACTTCTGAGTTCAAAAAAGTATTGGGTTAATTCCCAATACGAACTATCAAACTTTGAGGAATTTCCTTCCTAAATTTTCGATTGTTCTCCTTTTCTCTGTCCAAACGGGTTTCCTTTGGGCAGAGGATGGAAGGGATCGTCTGAATGCCGTCATTGGCAAAATGAATTCCCTTGAAAGTTTTCGCGCCTCAGTTGCCATCAATGGTGGTCTGACTGGTGTAGTTTCCTTCAAAAGCCCAAACCAACTCCACGTTCGTTTCAGTGATGGAAGGATCATTTCTTCCAATGGTCGAATTTTATGGTTTTACAATCCAGACTCATCGATTGCAGGAAAACAAGACCTGAAAGGTGTTTCGGGTGGCCTTGGTGGCCTTCTTTCTGGTTACGAAAATGTGTCGGTAAGTGGCAGAACTTTTCGTCTTACTTCTAATACAAAGCGTTATAATGAAATTATCTTGGTTGTTTCCGAAAACGACCTACCTCGTGTACTCAAAATGAAACGTTCCGATGAAGAAATCACTGAAGTAGCCTTCTCTGGCATTGCTACAAATATTGGTCTTGGAACCGGACTATTTAACTTTCAACCTCCCACAAGCTCACAAATTGTTGAGAACCCTCTCAACCAAAAGGAGTGATTGTGACTCCAGTCTCACGTACAGAAGCACATAGGGTATTCGCCGACTTGTACCGTAAAACGCGGACACCGGAACACCAACAGCTCATCGATGAGGCTATCTTAAAATCAAACGACGTCTTCATTCGTATTGACCTCATCCGAAAAGTGGATGAAGATTTTGAAAACAAAAACAAACCAAAAAAAGAAGACAGCCGCGATCGAGGACTTCCCGAAAGAGAACAACCAAAAAGAGAAATCATTTCTCGCACCAATACTCCAGAACCTAAACCAAAACGTTCTAGTGACTTAGTCACAATCGATAGTGCCAAACAAAAACAAAACCCCGCAAAAAAAAGGGCCATCGAACAAAGACAAGGTGGTGGTTTACTTGCGGGATTATTTGGTGGTGGAGCAGGAAATCCAAACAACTCTATCGGTAAATTTGGAAAAGATACAGGAACCATCGACATTGGACTTTTTGGTAGGAACCCTACTATCTCGAATAATGTGGAAAAGATTTTTCGTGGACTGAAAGAAGATGTCCTCATCCCAACCATTCAAGCTCTCCGTGTATCAGAACAACAAGGTTGGAGGATTTGGACTCCGCTTGTTTATAATATCATCAATAATTTTAATAAGTTTTTTAATTCTTTTGCATCCCTTGATGCCCTTATCTTAGATAAAATTTCCGCAGATATTTTCTTAGAACGTTCTCTCAAAATGCAGATGTTTTATGTGCGTTTTTTACAAAGAGATGATGCAAAAGATATCATTTTATCCAATTTACCCGACATAGTCAAGATGGATGAAAAACTCACACCAAAACTAAACAAAATTATGGAAGGTGTGAACTATGCTCTCAACTTAGAGAACAACAAACCCAGGTTAACTGATGCTATTACTGCCTTTTATATTGTTGCTAAGAAAAAAATGTATACTTGGCCAGAGATCGTAGCTGATTTACGAGTACCGGCCATCCAAGAACATAAATTCCAAGCAGCTCGTGAAATCCAAAAAGAAGTGGAGATCACTGTTGCTAAAATTTCTGACGATATCAATACCAGATCTTTCAAAAAAGAAGAACTAACGAATTTACGGACTCGTTATTTCTCTATTGATGACAAAGGAAAAATCAGTTTTGATTTTTTGAATGTTGTTGTGGATGATTTTATGGCACACCATATGCCAGAATCGGCAAAAAGCCAAACAGTCAAAAATAGTTACAAATCACAACCGCATAGACTCGTTTATCTTTTGTTACGTGATTTACAAACAGTATATATCAACTTAATTGAAGGATATGTCCGCCTTGGTGATAAAAACCAAAACCAAGAACTCCTTCTCATCCAACCAGGACTATTCAGAAATGAAATTGACCAACTCAATTCACTCGTCAGAACCATAGATAATTTTAACAAAAAATTTCCAAGTTTCCAATACAGTTTCCAACAATACGGAATGGATAACAGCACAGGGAATGCAGCCAACGATCAAATTGCAGGAACAATCGTTCTCGCATTACAAGAATCTTCTGAATTTTTCGGAAGTTTTGCAGGCAAACTCAATATCATTGTAGAAAACCATTTGATGGCAAAAGCCACAGAAGCCAAAGGGAAAGTGAACGATAAAATCGTATCTACAAAAGATAAAGTCATTGAAGAAGTTAAAATTGCACAAAGATTCATTCCTCATTCTGAAAAATCCGTTGTGGCCAAAGAACGAATCAATGGAATGAAAGTGGAAGATGTCTTTATACAATTCACAAAGTATTTATACAACTATGCGGTAATCTTCAAAGACCAAGCAACCACATCTAAACTCACAGCTCACCGCAAAATCGAACAAGAACTCATCAAATTAAATAAAGAATACGAAAGACTCACTTACTCGACTTTCAACAAAGAAGGTGGTGAAATTGCGAGTTCGGAATCTTTGGAAAACAAAAACACTTCCGATCCAATTGACCTTTCCGATACAGAAGGAGAATCATGAGAGTCCTTACTGGATTACAACCATCAGGCAAACTTCATTTAGGTAATTATTTTTCTGCGATCAAAAAAATCTTAGACTACCAATCCAAAGAAGAGTTGTTTCTTTTCATCGCAAACTTACATGCACTCACAACATTCCGATCCAAAGAAGAATTAAAAACTTTCACTTTAGAATGTGCGATCGACTTACTTGCACTAGGTGTTGATCCAAAAAAATCTGTATTTTGGGTTCAAAGCGATGTTCCACAAGTGACAGAACTCACTTGGTATCTATCCCAATCCATCACTGTTTCTCAATTACAACTTGCTCATTCCTTTAAAGACAAAGTGGCAAAAGGATTTGTTCCAGGGGCTGGACTTTTTACATATCCCGTACTCATGGCAAGTGACATCTTACTTTTTTCTGCAGAAAAAGTTCCCGTAGGAAAAGACCAAAAACAACATTTAGAATTTGCTCGTGACATCGCAGAAAGATTCAATTCCCAATTTGGACAGGTATTAACAATCCCTGAACCAGATATTGATGAAAACACGGCAATAATACCTGGTGTGGACGGAGCCAAGATGTCCAAGTCTTATCAAAACACCATCGACTTCTTTGGAACAGAAAAAGAAATCAAAAAGAAAGTTATGTCGATTGTGAGCGATTCTCGTGCCATAGAAGAACCAAAAGATCCAGAAACCTCTGTTATCTTTCAAATCCATTCGCTTTTTCTTTCCCAAACGGAAAAAGAATCACAAATTGAAAAATACAAACGAGGTGGAGCCGGATATGGAGATCTCAAAAAAGATCTTCTCGATTCCATTCTAAACCATTTTGCCCCTTTCCGTGTAAAACGCGAAGAACTGACACAAAACTTAGATTATGTGCACCAAGTTCTAAAAGAAGGAAAGGAAAAAGCAAAAGCCGCAGCGGAATCCAAACTAGAAGACGTTCGAAAAACTCTCGGCATCTATCCTTTTTAATTTCTAAAGAACCAAAATCCCTTTTTTTACACCTCTTTCGGTTATGAAACCGGAGATCTACCTACTCCCCAGATCCGATTTCGGTTGGTTCTGTTTGGGAATTTGCAGCACTGCTTTTTTTCTAAAACTCGGGTGTCGTATTCCAGGATTTCATTCTTTTCTAATCCTCATTTCTCTAACTCTACTCATCCTCTATACCATCCTTCCAAAAATCACTTCCCAAAGTAATGACAAAAGAATTTACCTTTGTATTCTTTCCTCTCTCCTATTTTTGTTTTTTGCCAATATCCAGGCGAGTCCACGTCCAAGAACCATAAATCCTCTCTTTCGTTCCTATTTAGAAACCCAAATCCAAAACTCTCCCCTTAGTAAATTTGAATCAAGGATTGTGATGGGTCTAGTTACAGGATCCACCAAAGAAATTCCGCCAAGTTTCAAAGAGATGGCAAAAGAATCAGGCATCTTACATTTGTTTGCTGCTTCAGGTCTCCATTTGGGAATTTTTATTGGTTCTTTACAATTTATTGGAAATCTTTGTTTCTCTAAACAAAAATGGATTTCTCTTTTACTTTCCTTAGGACTCGGTTTCCTCTATTTGTCTGCACTTGATTTTCCCGTTTCATTTTTGCGTGCTTATTTATTTGTTTTTTTATCTCTCACGGCTTCCTTGTTTTATAGAAAAATCGGGCCGGCAGATTTACTAGTGATCTCATCTGCTTCCATTGCGTTTTTTCTATTTTATGATTTTTTAAGCATTGGATTTTTGTTATCTTTTGGGGCAGTATTTGGAATATTTTTTATCAAACCAAGTTTTGATTTTTGTTTTCTTCCCAAATCAAAATCTTTTTTCAAAGAAAACCTTCACTTAACGTTTGCTTGTTCTCTTTGTAGTTTTCCAATCTTAGTGTATTATTTTCGATCTTTTTCTTTTGGAGGGATTGGAATCAATTTTTTGTTAGTCCCTTTGGCAGGAATTCTTTTGCCCACATTGTATTTAAGTTTGTTTTTACAAAGCCTTGTCCCAACATTTTTAATAGAATCCCTTTCTTCTTGGATTTGGGTTCCGGCTTCCTTCGAACTTTCTATCTTTCTAAAACTATTTTCCTCATTGGCATACTACGTGCGAGGTTATCAAACCTGGGCGGTGGTTCCAACAGGACTTTGTATGATTTCCATCCTCCTCATTCTCTGTTTCACTTTTTATCCCAAACTACCGATCCGAAACTGGCCCATCCTGAAAACTTCTCTTTATCTCCTTCCCTGTATGTTTTTTTGTTTTTCGTTTTTCTTTCCCAAAGAGAAATTTCCCGACCTCGAAACCAAACTCCGGAAAGGGAATCTTTCCATTCGTTTGGAGGATCATTTGTATATTTTTGGGACTTGTTATTCCAAAAAACTAACAGAATCCTCTTCCGGTTTTCCCCCACCCAAAAAAATATCTTTCGAATCGGAATCATGTTTATCTGGAATTCTTTCGCAGATGTCAAAACATCAAATAACAGATGTTTTTTGGCATGGGACAAATAAAGATATGGAATGGATCCAAAAATTCCAATTACCGATCAAACCCAAAGAAAAAGAAATTCTCGGGTCAGATATGAATCCTTTATTTTCGATCATTCGTTTTGATGGAAACCCAAAGACCATTGAAAGATTTTTAAAACAAACAAGAGAGGCCGACAAATCCCAAACCAACAGAGATTGGAAAGGAATCCTTCTTTTGGACTTTCCCCCTTGGAAAAAAAAGGAGGCGAAAGAATGGATCCAATACCAAAAACTACTTGGGATTTCTACTGCCTGGAAAATGATACTCGTTGAGGATCATTTTGAAATCCCCTTACGCCACCATCTCCAATATCCAGACCTTCTTTGAAGCCAAGGGAATCCGTGCCCAAAAGAAATTTGGCCAAAACTTCCTCATCGACCAGAACATAGTCAATTTTATTGCAAACTCCGCTGAACACATGTTAATAGATGAATCCATTACGCTCGCGGAAATAGGGATTGGACTCGGAACCTTAACTTATCCCGTTCTCAGTTTGGACAAAAAAACTTTTCTTTTCGAAATCGATCATGCTTACATCCAATTGGCAAAAGATGAAATTTTACCTAAATTTCCAAAAGCTTTGTTATTCGAGGGAGATGCAATAGATAATCTTTTTCATATCTACAAGGAAAAGGTTTTTGTATTTGGAAATTTACCTTACCACCTAACAACAGAAATCATCAACACTCTTGTCATTCATTGTAGAAATTTCCAAGGCGGAATTTTTATGGTGCAAAAGGAATTTGCCGAACGCCTCGTCAAAGAAACCTCCTCCTTATCTGTTTTTCTCTCTGCCTTTTGTGATGTGAAGTATTTGAAAACCGTCCACAAAAACTGTTTTTTTCCCATTCCCAAAATCCATTCGGCCCTCATCCTTTTGAAACCCAAAAGCCAAACAAGACCGAATGAATGGAGACTGGAAACAGAAAGAGAAGTAGAACTCTGGTCACGGATGCTTCGCACACTCTTTTGGGGAAAACGAAAGCAAATCCAAGTGAGCCTAAGAGAATCTCCTTTTTCGGAAGACCCTGTGTTTCGCGAGGCTCTAGGAAAGGCCATCCAGTCAGCAGGAATTCCTCCCACCGCCAGACCAGAAGAATTGAACCGTGAACAATTTCTGACTTTGGGTCAACATTTACTTGACTATTTGTCAAAATGATGGCAAAATTATTCCCGCCATGTTCGAGAATTTTACACCTCCGCCCATAGTCACGTACGCCATCCCCGTATTCTTCTTACTCATTGGAATAGAAGTCTACATCGGATACCGCAAAAACAAAGCCCTCTACCGACTGAACGATTCCATCGCCGACTTAAGTACGGGGATCGTTTCCCAAATTTGGGGCCTTTTCCAAAAAGGGATCGGACTTTTTGCTTATTTTTATATCTACGAACATTTTCGATTTTTTGAATTTGCCCTGACCAACCCCTGGGCTTGGATCCTTTGTATTGTCGGTCAAGATTTTTGTTACTATTGGTCCCACCGTTTGGCCCACGAAGTCAATATCCTTTGGGCAGGACATGTGATCCACCACCACAGTGAAGAATACAATTTAGTTGTGGCACTCCGCCAAACAGGTCTCGGTGGAATTGTCTCTTGGATTTTCTATGTTCCCTTGGCACTTGTGGGATTCCATCCTTGGATGTATCTTGCCAGCGGACAGATCAACCTGGTCTACCAATTTTGGGTACATACAAAAGCCGTGGGCAAAATTGGAAAGATTGGAGAATACTTACTTTCTACTCCTTCGCACCACCGCGTCCACCATGCGATCAACCCAATCTACATTGATAAAAACCATGGTGGAATCTTCATCATCTTTGACCGAATGTTTGGAACTTTCCGAGAAGAAACAGAACCTTGTGTTTATGGAACGGTAAAACCCCTCCGTAGTTTCAATCCTGTGTATGCGAATGTTCATTATTATTGGGAACTGATCAAACAAGCGGCAAGCGCACCTTATTTCTTAGATAAAATTAAGGTGTTTTTCAAACCACCGGGTTGGTATCCGAGAGAAGGAACCAAACCGGCGGGATTTTTACCGATTCCAGAAGTCAGTCCCGCAACTTTCTATAAGTATGATCCAAAACCTCAGCCAGAAGTCAGAACCTATACCACTACTTGGTTTGTTCTCGTTCTCCTTTTGTCTTTTGCCTTCCTTCTCTTTGTAGCAAAATTCTCAGTGATCTCTCAAATTCTTGTGACCGTATGGGTGACTCTTTCCTTACTTGCTATCAATGCCCTCATTGAAGGAAAGTCTTGGGCGGGAGCGATGGAAATCACTCGACTCCTGTTTGGATTTCTTGTGATTGGATACTTTGATCTGAGTTGGCACTACTATCTGATTGGCATTGTTTGCCTTCTTGTCGCGGGAATCTATCTCTACCGAACAAGCGGACAAAAAGCCCAGGCCGCCTGATCCAAATTTAAAAATCAGAACCGAACCAAATCACCTCCTATCAGAAACTTTCTGGTAGGAATTTGCAAACAACCTCCCTAAACAGCGTTCTCTAATCATTTTCCCAAAAGAAAAAAGAATGACCTGAAAACCACTCCCAATGTTATGTCACATAAATGCCATGATTGGGGCGGATTCGCCGATGGTTCCCCTTGACCGGAAGGGGGGTCGTGAGAATTTGGCATTGCACCATAGTTTTTGAGGCGAAATGAGATGAAGCGAAACCGAAGTTACTATATCATTCTAGTCCTGATCCTGTTTGTAGTGACCTACTCCGCATATGCGGCCTACCAGAAGCAAAAAAATGGTCCTGTTTTTTTGGACAACCATGTATTCCAACGTTATAACGAGCAGTGGGGTCTTTGGGTAGACCTAAACACCGAGAAAAAAAGCCTTCTCGAGAAAGCATCCGAGTTTGGGATCCTTGCCCAAGAGGTGATGGAGATCAACCAGCTGACAGAAGCAGATCTCAAACGTTTGAAACGCCCCATTTTCTTTCCTTATTCTTCCGAATACATGCGGGGGCTCCAAGAAAAAGAGCTCTTTCGCGAAACAGTCGAATCTCCCATCGACCAATTCATTTGGCCTGTTCTACCCAATAATAAATCTCGTATTTCTTCTCGAATTGGAAGGCGTTGGAACACCTGGCATACGGGTCTCGACATCGCCATTCCTAAATATTCCATCGTTCTTGCCGCTGCTGATGGAGTGGTCGAAGAATCAGGCCGCAGTGGTGACTATGGTTTGGCTGTCAAAATTTACCACCATGACATGAACCATTTCCATACCGTTTACGGACACAACCAAGAATTACTCGTAAGACCAGGGGATGTAGTTCGTAAGGGACAAATCATTGCTCTCTCAGGAAATACTGGAAAGTCTACTGGCCCCCATGTCCATTTTGAAGTCCGATTTCATAATGTGTATCTCAATCCAGAAAACTTTCTTACCCCTTATGAAGAAGGAGTTGCCACAAGCGTCGTTGGATTTGCAGACTAAGTATTAGTGACTAACCTGACAAAGAACAGTTGGACGGATGAAATTTTCAACCGTCTGACAACCATCATACCCAAAGCGCCAGGCATCGCCTGTTTTGATTTCGATAACACCCTCATCCGCAACGACTTCGGCGAAAAAATCATGGACGAACTCCTCAGAGATGGACTCGTTTACGTAAAAAAAGACTTATCTGATTTTTTCCGTGATAAAGAAACTTGGAAAGACCATTCCAAACTAGACTCCGCCGAAAAAGAAAGATTGGTTTGGGAAGAATACACTTACCAATTAAAAGAATACGGAATCGAAAGAGGATACCGTTGGACTAGTTTTATCTTTGAGGGCATGGACCAAAAAGAATACTACGAAGTGTCTAGACGTGCATGGGATCGAGTGAACGTTCCTGATAAAGAATCTGGTGTCTTTCCTCAAGTGGAAATGAAAGACCTTATCTCTTATTTAAACTACCACCGGTGGACTGTTTATATTGTGACTGCTTCCCCTGAACCGGGGATTGCAGCCATTGCCCATTTTTTTCCTGTAGAAGAATCCAAGGTAATTGGGATGAGACAAGAGTTAGGTGAAAATGGGAAATACACCCACAGACTTATTGAACCTTATACTTATGGTGAAGGTAAAGTGAAAGCCATCGAAGAAAGAATTGGAGTGTATCCAGACCTTGCCTTCGGCGATTCCTTTAATGACTATCCAATGCTTTGTCAGGCCAAACAAATGGCTGTTGCTATCAATCGCGACAATCCAGAGTTCGCTTCTGCTTGTGCCGCCAAAGGAATTTATATCCAACCCTACTTTACCTTTCCTCCAGTACTGACATGAACCGACTCTATTTAGTATCCAATTCCATTGGAAATGATGAAGACATTCCTCCTCGCACCAAAACCTTGTTAGAGGAAGCCGAGTGGATCATTGGGGAAGAACAAAGAACTACCTCCACTTTTTTAAAAAAGTTAGGAATCACAAAACCCTTTGATCTATTAAATGAACATACATCCAGAGAAGAAATGGATGAAATTGGAATGAAACTGGCGACCACCAAAAGAACCTGTCTGATTTCTGATTCAGGAAGTCCTGGCTTGGAAGATCCAGGGAAATGGCTTGTCCCTCTGGCTTGGGAGATGGGAGTGGAAGTGCGTTCGGCTCCTGGACCCACTGCCCTCATTGCAGCCCTCACAAGTTCCGGATTTGCCACCTCCCCTTTTCTTTTTTTGGGTTTTTTGCCCCGCGAAGAAAAAGAAAGAGAACGAACTCTGAAACAATACATTGGTCTCGGGATTACCATCGCCTTTTATGAGACACCCTATCGTGCCAAACACTGCCTGGAAACCTTAGCCAAAATCCTACCAGGAGACCGCCAGATTTTTCTAGCTCTAGGAATTTCCATGGCAAACGAAACGAGCTTCCGAGGTTCCGCCAAAGAGATCCATAAAAAGTTTCCCCCTGGCCTAAAACTCCCTCCCGTCTTTGTGATTGAAGAGAAAAAAGAAAGGTTCAAACGATAGTTTCTTGACAGTACCTCTGTTATATTGGACGCTTGGACAATGGTAAGTAAAGTAGAGCAACCGAGTGACGGAATAGAACAATTAATTTCAGAATCTGGCGATTATATAACAGATGTCGTCAAAGAAAATCTGAAACTCATACGTCATACAAAAGGTTTTTCTTTGGACAAACTCGCAAATCGATGTGGTGTGAGCCGCGCGATGTTATCGCAAATTGAACAAGGCAAATCAGTCCCAACAATTTCGGTATTATGGAAAATTGCAAACGGACTCAACGTTCCCTTTTCAGAACTTTTGAAAGAAAAAAACCAAGATGGAATCCATATCCTCAAAGTAGAAAACTCAAAAGTTCTATATTCCAACTCCAAGGTTTTTGCAAGCCGAGCCCTTTTCCCTTTTCTTGGAAATCGTAAAACTGAGTTTTATGAACTGGTATTAAAACCAGGTGGACATGAAGTTGCGGAACCACACAAAACAGGAACTACTGAAAACCTAGTTGTTGTTTCCGGCAAACTACGATTACGCGTTGGCGAAAAGGTTGTGGAACTCGAACCAAAAGATTCTGTATTTTTTAAAGCTGATGTTTCGCATGAGTATTCCAATCCAACAGACCAAGAAACTCTAATGTATCTTGTAATGGATTATACGGACGAAATAGGTTAAGATTGGAATACAGAGAACTCAAAGTCAATCTACCAAAAGAATTATCTGACAGTTTTTATGAACTGTTGGATACACTACAATGCGCTGGTTATTATGAAATTTTATTTGATGGAGAAGCTCCAAAAGAAAAAGACCAGGGCCTCATCAGAGATAATACCAACATTCGAATTTATTTACAAACAGATGAAATAAACAAAGAACTACAAGTTCTTATCTTTTTAAAAATCCACGCACCAGACAATTCGAACGCCGAATCTCGAAATATTGAAACTCGTGATTATGAAGAGGCTTACAAAGAATACTATAAACCATTTCCAATTGGAAAAAAACTTTGGGTGATTCCTACTTGGGAAAAAAACGAACCCAATACAATCAAACTTTGGAAACCAAACGAAGGAATTCCACTTTTCATCAATCCTGGTGTTGCCTTTGGAACCGGTCATCATGAGACCACCAAACTTATATTAGAGTATTTGGATGAATTGTACGGAAAAGGTGAGTTCCAGTTTTCCTCAGCCTGCGATGTGGGAACGGGTTCTGGTATCCTTTCTATAGGCCTCGCAAAATTTGGAGTTTCCAAAATTTTTGCTTTGGACATTGATCCCAATGCTGTGAAAGCCGCTTGGTCGAACTGGACTGAAAACGAATACCCAAAAGGATTTCAATTTAGTGTAGAAGAATCAGGGATTGACAATCCAAAGTTGTCAAATACCAAATATGATTTAGCCATTGCCAATATTACTTATGCTGTTCTTTCACAAAACATTCGTAACCTAGCAAAAATAGAAGCTCCTAGAATTATATTTTCCGGAATCATTACGGATAAAAAAGACCAGTTCCTTAGTTTATTACAAAGCCACCTACCAGGAAAACTCATCTACTCCAAAGAATGGAATGAATGGTGGGTACTAGATTGGATTCGAAACTAATCTTTATTTAAATACTTAATCAAACTAACTTGGTTTCCACGATCGTTGTATTCGATACGGTCAAACACAGATTTTGTCATTAGAATTCCACGTCCATGTTGTACATGGGCTTCGTTCATTTCTTCCAAAGATTTTTCCATATGTTTTTTGTGATCGAATCCTCGGCCTTCATCTGTGACTCGATAAGCAACATATTCATGTGTAAATGAATATTCGATTTTTACTCGTTTTTGACTGTATCTCGGATCCTCTTGTCGTTTTTGTAAAAACTCCAAATAATTCCCATCGATGAGAGCTTTCGATTTTTCATCAAAACTAATATTTAAATTTCCATGTTCCACTGCATTGATCACAATTTCCCGAATGGAAGATCTGACCTCTGTTTGTTCTATCGTAGTTAAATACTTAGCAAGTTGTGAAGTAATCTTTTGAGAAACAAGTTCAGCATTTCTCAGATAATTATTCATCGAAAGTTCGATTTTTTCAGATTCAATGAGTTGGATGATTGTGTCTTCATACTGAGATGACATGGTCACAAGGACTTCTCTTGTTTCGTCAAAGTCAATGTACTGCAATCGACAATACATCTCTTTTGGTTCTTTTACATATTTTTGTTCAAATTCAGTTTTGAAATTAATGATAGATCCAGTCATTTTCAGATCAGTGAGTTTATCGTTTACATAAATAACATTATAATCTGACTTTTGATCCTTACCGGTATACAATAAGTCTGTGATTTTTTTACCACGTAAATCATCCAATCGAAATCCCATATGTTTAGATAAAGCTCTATTTGCATTGATGACTTCAAAATTTTCATTCATCATCAGAATGACTTCATCAGATCCTTGAAAAATTTCTCGAAATCTTTTTTCTGATTCTTCAATTTTTAATTTTGCATGAGAAAGTTCACGAATATTATCCCTTAAACTTCTTGTGAGGAAGTTGATTCTATCGGCAAGTCCCAAAGATAACAATATGGTTTGTAAAGCAGTTCCAATTTGAATGGTCCAACGAGTGATTTGGTTATCAGGTAAAAAACCCAAACTCTTTAAAGAATACAACAAAACACCTAATAGAAAAAATGACCATGAGATCAAATAATAACGAGCCGCGCGGACATTCGTAAAATAAGTAGATACCGCGCTAAACGCAATGATAAGAGCCGTCGGAACAGTAAGAAAAATAGCTGTGACCATTGCAATACGGTAATGCAAAAAAAACAGAACCCCTGAAAATAAAAAAACAATCCCTGCCCATACCCACATTAGTTTTGAAATTTTAGGTAAGTGTTTTTTTAAATTAAGGTAGTTATCCGTAAAAAAGATCCCAGTGATACAGGAGAAAGAGATAAAAAATGGAAGAGAATAATTTCCCCAAAAAATAGCGTTTGGCCAAAGGTATTGGAAGGCAAAACCGTTATTGATTAAATGGAAAAAGAAAATGGAACTAATAAAAAAAAGATAAAATAGATAACTTTTTTCATACGTAAAAATATAAATAAAAAAGTTATAAGCAACCATCACAAACAAAATCCCATAAAACAATCCAAAGATCATTTGTTCTTTGTTCAGTTGGTCATAAAACTCACGTTCTGTCCATATACCAAGCGTTAGCGGAATTGTTGATTCAGATTGGATTCGTAAATAATAAACGGAACTGGAACTCGGCACAGATTCTAATGGAAAAACGGGATTTCTATAATCCAAATTTCGATTCACAAATGGATGGATGTCCCCTAAGGTGCGAATCAAATTTTTAGGAAGGTTGTTTCCATAAATTTGAATTTCATCTAAGAGCGGAAAATCAAAAACCAAATTCCAACGAATGAGTTCCTCTGTAGGATTTTTGATCTGGATCCGTACCCAAAAAGTTGATTTTGAAAATCCCAAATTGGGTGAGGTGATTTTTTGAAATCGGGAATCATTGGATCCATTGGTGATACTTGATTCAGATAACGACTGGTCTTTGTCCTCTAGAACCAGGACCTCTTGCCAAATGGATTTCCCAGAGACTTCAGCCATTAGGGGAATGACTGTTTCCGAAGACAAAATCTCGGGTAAAAACAGAAAGAAACTTAATAAAAAATATTTTATATGGTGGAAAGACAAAGTTCAAATCTCCCAATTCGCTTAAAAAGACAAAGTTACTAGATTGTATTTTTCTAATTTTTCTAGCCTTTTTTGTTTCCATTGTTAAAATAGGGGAAAGTTCTATGAATCGAAAACGTTTCCTACAAAAACTGAGCGCTGTTACCATCGGGGCAGGGTTAATCCTTCCCAAAAAATCATTCGGACAAACCACAACAATCACGACTGCGGAAACCAAACCAAAGTCCAGCGGTGGAAAAAAAGCCATCGTTTTAGGTGGTGGCCTCTCGGGCCTCTACTCTGCTTACCTTTTAAAACAAACTGGGTATGAGGTTACTGTGATTGAAAGAGGGGAAAAATTAGGTGGAAGGATTGCCACTTATGAAAATTCCGAACTAGGCATCTTACAAGACCTAGGTGGTGAATGGATTGGAGAAGGACAATCTGATGTCAAAAGTTTGATCAAACAACTGAACTTAGATTTAGTTTCTTCTAATGTAACGGAAAGATTTTCCCTTCAAAAATCAAATGCGGATTTACTAAAAATTTCTTCCACTTCCATTGAAACCTTAGACAAAGTGATTGAGCTCCATAAATCGTTGGGGAATACACAAAAACAAGGATTAGACAAAATCAATTTTTCCTCCTACGCACGTTACCAAGGACTAACAGAAGAAGAAATCCGTTCTATGAACGATTTATACCGAGTGATCCTAGGAGCTGACCTAAATCAGATTTCAAGTGAATCAGTACTCGATGATCTTTCTGCATTCCAATCAGCACTCAAACCTAAATTCCAAGTAAGGGGAGGAGCAGAAAGGATCATCAAAGAACTAACAAATGCTCTGCGAAATCAAGAAATCATTTTAGGTGATAGTGTCACCAAAGTTTCTCAACAAAAAAACCAAGTCACGGTAGATTTATCTTCCGGAAGAACGGTGAAAGGTAGTTTGGTTATTTGTTCCTTACCTGCTGCCGCTGTTCTTGATATCAAATGGACTCCAGGTTTACCAAAAGATTTGATTTATTCAGCTCTCCGCATGCAAACAGGAAAAATTTCTAAGAATTTAAGTTTGGTAAAATCCAAGGACTCATTGTCCAAATTCTTTTTATCGACAAACACTCCTGCAGAAACTTTGTATGTTTCAGAACCAGCGATCGGAAACAACGTAACTGCCGTTACATCGATCAGCACGGGAGATCGAGCGTCTTTGTTTGAAAAAGGAAGTGATCGTCAGAAAAAAAATCTAATGACCGCATCTTTAGAAGAGGTGGGCGATTTAGAACTCATCCTCGAATCACCTTTTGTATTCCATAGTTTCCAAAAAACCACTGGACGTCCTGGATTTGTTTCCTTGTTTCCACCAGGAAGTTTTGGAATTAAAGATGTTTGGGCAGAACCATTCGAAAGAGTATTTTTTGCGGGAGAACATTTAGCATTCCATACAGGAAGTATGGATTCTGCTGTTGCCTCCGCAATCCAAGCCATCAGCAGAACGTAAACTTATGTACTTTTTAATCCGAAGAGAAACCGTAATGGTTTTATCTTTCGGATTAAAAATTCATACAACAAAAAACTACCAACCAACACCACAACGATATGGACTAAAAATTTAATCCATATCCCCCATTCCACATCCCGTATCCAAAATGCATACACTAGAGAAATCGGATGGTGGACCAAATAAATAGGAAGGCTTGCTTCGATCAGATAAGAACCGACTTTCCCCTCTCTGTTTCCAAAAGTTTGAAAAACAGAAACAAGAAAACTAGTCCATAAAAAAGGAGACAATACCCAGAAAAAAATATGTAATCCTCTGATCCAAACATTCGCATACTGAAAGTAGATCCAGAGTGGATCTTCAATTTCCAAATCTTTAAATAATAAATACACAAAAATTGCCCAAACAAAGACAGCCATAGTTTTCACTTTAGAGTTGTTATCTTTTTGAATCAGAACTGTTTTCCATTGAAAACAAAACACTCCCGAAAGAAAAAAGGCAAACTGAAATAGAAACGTAAGTTTGAAGATTCCGTAATAGGATTCCCCTTTTGAAATTTGCGAATGAGAAAAAAATACGAAAAGAAAACAAAAACCAATTAGGAATAAATATCTTACAAGTCCCTTAGGGATTTTATCCCAAAACTTTAGAGTAAAGAAGGACTTAGGAATCAAACTATAAAGAATGCTAAAACAAAATAAATCGACGAGAAACCAAATATGCGAATGTTGGAAGTGATCCTTAGTAAAAAAATAATCCAAAAAAGGAAGAAGTTCTAGCTCTCTTGTTTTTAATCGTTCGGTGAGGTAATACTGGATGGGTGCAAGAAAGATCAGACCAAAAATTGTCGGGACAAGAACTCGTTTGAACCTAGCCTCCAAATAAAACTTGGCACCTTTTTTTTCCCAAACCATAGCAGAGAAAAAACCGGAAATCATATAAAACATTGGCATCCGATAACTATGGATCCAATAACAAAAATAAGAAAGAACATCACTCCTGTTCTCATCTTGGATGGCATATTTGATTTCCGAAGCATACACAATGGCCGCATGAAACACAATTCCGAGTAGGAGAGCAAAGGATCGTAAATTGTCTAGGTAAATCAATCTTCCCATTCCTCCATCTTTTTCTTGACGAAGGGAAAAAAACAGATTTTTTTAAACTATGACGGAAACTCCCTCCGATTCATTTTTTTCCGATGTGAGTGATGAAGAAATCGCTAGGGAAAGAAGGAAAGCGAAAGAACTAAAAAATACTGCTTGGTGGAAAAACAAACGTTCCACTGGAATTTGTCATTACTGCGGAAAAAAGTTTAAAGTGGAAGAAATCACAATGGACCACCTAATTCCCCTTATTCGAGGAGGGAAATCGGTAAAGGCAAATTTGGTTCCAGCTTGTAAGGAATGTAATTTCAAAAAAAAACATAGTCTACCCTTTGAAAAGGAGTTCTTTTCCTAATGGACATTAAGGATTTAGGATTCCAAGGCGACGACTTTCTTCCTTCACGAGTCACTGAAGAAATAGATCTTGTGGATGAAAAAGGAAACAACTACCAATGGGAGGTCTTCTATTCCTTTTCACAAATGGGGAATGATTATCTAGTTTTCCTTCCGGCTACCGAAGCAGAATTTCAATTTGTCAATGTTGAAATGGACGATCCGGATTCCGATGTTCCAGGTTACATTGTTATGCGAATTGGACAAGATGAAGCCGGGGAAGAAATTTTAGAAGAAATTCTAGATGATGATGAATTAGAAGAAATTCGAGAATATGTAGAAGATGAAATTGGACTCGTTGGACAATTTCTCAACCGGGAGGAATGACAAGAGTTTCCCCTTTACTCACCACTTCAGATTTTTGATTGGTCCAAACAATTTTCATTTTTACTGCTTTCAATCGTTCCACCTTTTCGACAACTTCCACCAAACAAGTGATTGTATCTCCAAAATAAACAGGTTTCCTGAATTTGGTTGTGGTTTCTAAGGCAACCGTTCCCAATCCAGGTAGTTTCATCCCAAGAACAGGAGCCAGTAAGGAAGCCGCAAGTCCACCATGGGCAATCCTTGTTCCAAAGTTTGTTGTTTTTGCATATTCTTCATCTACGTGAAGAGGATTAAAATCACCACTGATACCAGCAAACAAATACACATCTGTTTCTGTAATGGTTTTGGTAAAGGATGCGGAATCTCCTATTTGAATTTCTAAAAAACTTTTACCCTTTTGGTACATTAGAATTTTCCTTAAGAATTACTTTTTTTGGTGAAAAGGCAAAATGATAAAACACACCTTCATTGGGTTTGGAAGAACATTCTACTTCTCGACCATTCATTTGACTGCATAATGAAAAAATAACAGATAACCCAATAGACTCTGCTTTTTTATAATTTAGTTCAGGAGGAAATCCTTTTCCATTGTCTCTGTATTTTAATTCATAATTAAATCTATCCGTGACAATAAAATCAATTTTAATTAAAGCATCCGACTTTCCTGCAGTAAAGGCGTGACGAAAACTATTAGTTAACATCTCTGTGATCATGAGTCCCATTGGGATCGCATCCACAATATTAAATTCCAATTTTTGAATATCAAGTTCTATACTGATATCAGTTCGCATGTACATTAGTTTGATATTTTCAACAAGACTTGTGATATAATCTACCGAACTAAGGCCCGATAAATTTTTGCTACTGTATAATTTTTCGTGAACCAACGCAATTGCTTTGATCCGCACGATACTTTGTTCCAAAATGTCTGCCGTTTCTGGCGGAGAGGAATAAACTTGGAGTTGCAAAAAAGATATAACAACTGCTAAATTGTTTTTAACCCGATGATGGACTTCTGTGAGTAAGGTTTCGTTTTCTCGTAATGACCGTTCGAGTTTGGATTGGTTTTCCATATAACTCGTCATATCAGTAATGACGGCAACTGCTTTGTTAGCACTACTTTCATTACTAGGTATAAAAAGTCTATGTTCTAACGCCCAATTAATTTGGCCATCTAACTTTCGAATGCGATACAAAAGCCCTGTATGATTTTCCCTTAGTTTGTTCATCCATATATTGGTCATCCGATCACGATCGGCTTCATGGACTCTGTCAATTAGAAGTTGGGGATGGGTGAGAATCTCTTTTGTAGGAATGTCAAAAAGTCGAGAAACTTGTTCGCTAAGAAAATCAATTTTCCAAGTATCTAAATTAAAAACGATAACAGCGTCTTCAATCCTTTCTAAAATTACCTGGAAAAGTTGGTCGGATTCTATTTTTTCAAACAATACAGTTTTTTGCCGACGTAATTCTCGAACGAGTAGTACAAAAATAATCGCAGCAGAAACAGTAACAAAACCCCAACCTTTCAAACTTTGAAATTCACGAATTTCTTCGGGAGAATCAAATATTAGAGAAATAGTATGATCAGAAAAGTAAATCCAGACATAGCCGAATAACAAATAGAAAAATGCTATTCGGCCAGCTGCTTTCATTGATTACAAAAGATCCTGGAGAGTTTGGAATCGTGTATGTACAGACTCTTCGATTGTTTTGCCCAATTGAGAATAAAGGCTCCACAACTGTTCGAGTTCAGAAGGAACATAACTTGACAATCTACTGAAGGACATAAGATACTTCCCCACAAGATAATACAAAAGTAACTTTCGATCCATCAATTTTTCATCAGAAGAATAGTATTCTGAGGATTTATGGGTGTCAATTTCTGACAGAAATAGAATCACAAAAACGGACAAAACGTCTGCAAAAGCAAATTCGACCGATTGGTATTTTTTACGGCTAGGTTCAGCATCCATAGAAAGAATGATAGCAAACAGTACGTTTTGAATTTTGTCTGGTAATCCAGATTCGTTCTCGATTTTATAAAATTCTTTCTGAAACTTTTCTTTTCCTGGATACAAAGAAGAAATAATGGACCTTTGGATTTCACTAGTTCCACCACCAATGGTTCCTAACTTTACATCTCTGTAAAATCGTTCCACAGAGTATTCTTTCATATACCCATACCCGCCAAACAACTGAACAGAATCCTTTGCCACATCTTCTGCAATTTCAGAAGAAATCAGTTTTCCTAAACTACTTTCTAATGGAGATGGAACTCCTCGATCCTTCCTTTCGGCTACCCAATAAATCAGCCTTCTTGCGGCTTGGATGTACACCCAGTTACGAACGAGGATGTCACGCATCCCATAAAAACTTGAAATTGGTTTTCCAAATTGGACTCTTTCATTTGCATATCGAAGTCCTTTACGAAAACAAAACTCCATAGCACCTGCAAGACCCGCAACGAATACAGTCCGCTCCCATTCCAAGGTTTCCTTACCGATTCGCATAAAACCTGTGTTGATTGGGCCAAGTAAGTTTTCTTTGGGAATCAGCATGTCTTCAAACACAAGTTCGGCGGTCATGGAAGTATGATGACCCAATTTTTTTAAAATTTTGCTCACCTTAAATCCAGGTGTATCACTTTCTACAATGAAAGCGGAGATACCCATAGGCCCTCTTCCTTTTTCAGAAGTCCTTGCCATTACGATAAATACTTGTCCAACGGGGCCGTTCGTGATGTACATTTTTGTCCCGTTTAATTTCCAACCACCCTCAACCTCTTCAGCCTTTGTCAAAAGCGAAGCCGCATCCGATCCAGAAGCAGGTTCTGTGAGTGCAAACCCTGCCATCCATTCACCTGTAGATAGTTTAGGAAGGTATTTTGATTTTTGTTCATTGGTACCTTGGAAAATAATTGGCATGGTACCAATCACCAAATGGGCAACCCAAGAAAGCCCCATTCCGCCATCTAACGATCCTGATGCGAAGGCATCTGTAGCAATGGAACATTGTAAACAACTTGCGCCTTCTCCACCATATTCCGATGGAATGGTTAGTCCAGTAAGGCCAGCCTTACTAAACTCTTTCCATAGTTCATCTGACCAAATTTCTTTTTCGTCTCGTTCTTCTGCAGAGGGAAATACTTTGTCTTCAGAAAATTGAAATACTGTATTGTAAAAACTTCTTTCCTCCTCATTCAAATAGGGATTCAGTTTCGGGTGTATCATTGGTAAATTCCTTCAATTTGTTTTAAAAATACATCCGAAATGACATTTCGCTTCATTTTCAAAGTTCGTGTCATTTCGACATCGGGATCAAAGGGACGAGGAACCACATAAAAATTGTTAGCTGGCACCATTTCGAATCCTTTGAATCCGTTTTCTCTAGATATAATGCGTGAAATCTCAGCTCGGTATAATTCCCGAACTTTTGGATTTGAATTCCATTCTCCAGCTTTTTCTTTGGAAATTCCTGGAACTTTAGATTCTACTGCTTCGAAGTTAGGAACAATCAATGCTCCCAGAGTTTTTTTATCATGACCCACAACCATCACTTGATCGATGAAAGGAGAGGTAAGAAGTTTGTCTTCGATTGGGATGGGTTCTACGTTTTCCCCACCGATGAGAGCAATGGTATCTTTGGAACGACCAGCAAAAACAAGTTCGTTTCGATGAGAGATAACCATTAGATCTCCCGTATCAAAAAAACCATCTGTATCAAATACAACTTGGTTGAGTTCAGGTCGTTTGTAATAACCTTTTAAAATTTGTTTGGACTTGATCCAAAGAGTTCCCTTTGCACCGATTTCCGTAACAATCTTACCTGTATCATCCTTCAAACGAATTTGATAACCAGCGATTGGAATTCCTACAGTTCCTTTGGTTGGTTTGGTGTTGGATCGAATGGACACAACAGCAGAAGTTTCTGTCATTCCATAACCTTCTAGGACTTTGAGCCCAATGGCAGATAAAAATCCATCCACAACACTAGGAAGGGCGGAACCTGCAGAAATACAAATACGGATTCTACCACCTAACGCCTTATGAATTGCTGAAAAGATTTTGATACTAAGAAGTTTTAATGGAGAAAGCAAAACTAAAATGAAAAAAGCATAAGTTCTTTTTACAATGGAAACCAAAATACTTGGTTTGTGAATTTCAAATTCAAACCCAAAACATTTTGCATAATATCGAGCCCAAGTGGATCCTACTTTCAAAAAGAAATGAAATAATTTTTCTTTGAACCCACCTTCTTTTGCTACTTTCGCAATGATTCCATTATAGACAGATTCCCAAATGCGAGGAACCGATGGAAATATGGTTGGTCGAAAATCTCTTAAGTCATCTTTGAGTGATGACATATTCGAAATTAAAAAATCCAATCCAAGAAAAATTCCAGCATATTCAATTGCCCTTTCAAATGCATGCCAAGGAGGAAGTAAACTCACAGCGTTATCGCTGGAATTCATATCCAATCGAGAGATGGTATTTTGAATCGCAGTGATCCAACCTTTTTGAGACAACATCACACCTTTAGGATTTCCAGTGGTTCCTGAAGTATAAATCAAAGTGGCAAGAGAATCTGGATCCGTTTGTTCGATTCGTGTTTTTAATATTTGTTTGCCGTCACGATTCCATCGTTCTTTTCCCTTACCTACAATGGATAGAATAGAATTGTCACCATCATACAATTCCCCTTGGTCTGTTTCCAAAATAAAAATTTGTTTTAAGTGAGGGAGTTCGCCTAACAAATCATCGATACGTTTTTTATCCTTTGGTTTTTGTACCACCAGATATTTGGCTTCAGAATGATTTAAAATATATAAAATCTCTTCTCGAACAATGTCTGTCCCTCGTGGAACCACCACGGCCCCAGAGGTCAAAATGGCGATATCCGTTCGAAGCCAATTGACAGTGGCATCGCAGAAAAACCCAATCCGGTCTCCTACCTCCACACCAAGATCGATAAATCCCAAAGTCAATTGGTCGACAAACTGCTTCAAATCCCCGAAGCTGATCCCAGGAAATTCGGTGGCTGATTTTCGTTTGCGAAAGGAAACTTTGTTTGGCAGAGTTTCTGCGACATGGGCGAGGGCTTGGTAGAGGTTTTCGTAGTTTTGGGTCATGGGTTTTTGCCTTTTCGTCTGGAACTTTTACGGAAATGTAGGGTGTATAAAAAACCACTGTTCGTTTTTTGCAAGTTTTTTCTTATTTTTGACAAACTTTTCAGAAAGGTAGGGCATAATTATGTTCTTTTGGATTCATGATGGGCGAATTTCACAGACAACCCCGCCGAGTCATTCGGATCGGGTTCACAAAATCCATCCCGGTGGTCAAAGTTTTCCGGTTTCCGGTGAGGGAAGTGAATCCCCAAATTCACCTTCCTCCTCTTTTTTACACCGTTCCGCCAGGGATGTTTACAAGGAATCGGCGGCCCAAACAGAAAAACCGGTTTATTTCCTCCACGAAATCATGTCCACGCCAACCTATACCCTTCCCTCCACAGAAACAATCACCCGTTGTTTGGACTTTATGTTGGAAAAACGAATCCGTCATCTCCCCATCACAAACGAATCAGGAACTCTCGTTGGTTTTGTTTCAGACAGAGACATTTTGGAAAAAAGTAAATCCTACGAAAGAGACTGGCCGGTTTCTGATATAATGACCAAACGAGTATTAGTTGGATCACCTGGATCGGAAATTCGAGGAGTTACGAAAGTTCTTTTAGAAGAAAGAATTGGATGTATTCCTGTGGTAGATGACGATAATCATCCTATTGGTATGATCACCAGATCGGATTTACTTCGTCTGTTACTCAAGTATCCAAATTTGAATATTATCGCGTAAGGAAATTTATGATCTGGGATATATTAGTTCTTATTTTTTATTTTATCATCGTTTTTTATTTTGGATTCCATTTTGCAAAGAACAACCAAAAAGAAGAAGACTTCTACTTAGCCAAAAAAGAAATCCATTGGATTTTTCTTTTGTTGTCTCTCGTAGCAACAGAAACTTCGAGTTTAACTTTTTTAAGTATTCCTTCTTTATCTTTCAAAGGTGATTACCGGTTCCTTGAAATTGCTTTCGGGTATTTGATTGGAAGGACAGTTGTTGCTTTGTATTTGTTACCATCTTATTTTTCGGGAAACACAATTTCTGTTTATGAGTATATAGGAAACCGATTAGGCAAATCTCCCCAAAAAACTATGTCATTTGTTTTTACCATTTCTCGTTTGCTTGGTGATGGGATCAGATTGTACATTAGTTCCTTACCTATCGCTTTTCTTTTGGAAAAGATGGGACTAGGATTTTCGCCAGAAGTTTTAGGAATGATCGCACTCACAACTCTCAGCATTGTCACTATCATCTATTCGGTGGTTGGGGGATTTCGTGCGATTGTATTTACAGACGTACTCCAATGGTTTATTTATATCTTAGGCGGTATATTTGCACTCGGACTTTTAATTTATAAATTAGAAATTCCTTTGGGCGAAGGAATCACAAATCTCCAAACTTTAGGAAAATGGAATCTATTTGTATTGGATTACCTAGCTGAAGGTGATAACAGTTATTTTGTCGTATTTGCTTTGATAGGTGGAGCCTTTATCTCTATTGGATCCCATGGAACCGATTTAATGTTAGTGCAAAGAGTCATTGCCACAAAAAATTTAATTTCTGGCCAAAAGATTTTGATTGGAAGTGGGATTCTTGTGATCTTTCAATTCGTACTCTTTCTTCTGATCGGATCTCTTCTTTATCTATTTTACCAAGGCCAAACCATGGCTCCAGACAAAGTGTTTAGCCAGTTCATTGTGAATGAAGTCCCCTCTCCCATTTTAGGAATCCTTGTGGCAGCAATCCTAGCCAGTGCCATGTCCACACTTAGCTCCACCATCAACTCCCTTTCCCTTACCTGGGCACGGGATTGGGGAATGGACAAATGGTTTTCTCCCAAAAGCCTATCTCTCTTCTTCGGAATCACTTTATTTGTCTCCAGCCTCATTCCTTATTTTCTCATCCAAACTTGGGAAAAGGGGCTATTGGAAATGGGACTCACTATTTTTTCCTATACACTCGGACCATCCATTGCCGTTTTCTTTTTGGCAAAAGCAAACAAGGACTTACCCGTTTCCGGCAGCGTTTTTTCGGTATTTTTTCTCACGAGTATCCTTAGCACCGTAGCCATTGGAGTCGGATTCAAAATTTCCTTTACCCTTCTCATCCCTATCGGATTTGGAACCCTTGTATGCCTTGTTCAAATTTCTCGATTCTTCTATAAAAAAAATTGACAGGAACTCGCAGATCAGTTCGTCTAAAAGTTAACAATGAAATTATCTGCTAACATTCAGTTGCTCCTCCTCCTCGAACTAGTATAGATCGAGGGAGACAGCGCTGTGTGACAAAGCCCACTCCCAACCGGGAAGTGGGCTTTTTTTATTTTGGTCCCCACCGGTCGAGAGTTTGAGCGGATACGGAGGAACCATGAAACCAAAACAAATCAAAATCCAAGACGTTACCTTAAGGGACGGAAACCAAGCTTTACGCAAACCATGGACATTAGAGGAAAAAATCGAAGTCTTCGATTTGCTTGTCGCATTGCGTGTCGATGGGATCGAAGTGGGATTCCCTTCTTCCAACGAAACAGAGTTTGTCGCAAGTAAAACCTTAGCAAAACGAGCACCAGTGGGAATGCCCATTGCGGGACTTTCTCGGGCCAACGAAACGGAAATTAGAAAAACCTGGGAAGCCATCCGGTTTGCAAACAAACCTAGAATGCATATTGTCTATCCTGTAAGTGATTTTTCGATTCGCCATGTTTTGAAAATTTCAGAACAAGAAGTCATCCAAAAAATTCATAACTCCGTTTCCTTTGCCAGATCCATTGTAGGTCCAGATGTTGAGATCCAATTTTCAGGTGAACATTTTGGTGATGCAATTGAAAACTTTGCGTTCACAAAAGAAGCGTTTTTAGCGGCGATAGAAGCAGGTGCCAATATCATCAACTTACCCAACACAGTGGAAAGATACCGTCCGATGGTATTTGTCAATATGGTGAAAGAGATGAAGGATTTTATTGGGGAACGAGCCAAAGTATCGGTTCATACTCATAATGATTTAGGAATGGCTACGGCAACTTCCGTAGAATGTATGTATGTTGGTGCCGAACAAATCGAAGTGGCTCTTAATGGTTTAGGGGAAAGGGCGGGAAATACAAATTTGTATGAAACTGTCATCGCATTACATCAAAATGGTGAAAACTTAGGAATCAACTTTGAAAGAATTTATCCAACAGCCAAACGAATTGCAGAGATGACAGGGATTCCGATTGGAGAAAAAACTCCTATCATTGGGGAAGATATATTCTCTCATAGATCAGGGATCCACCAAGATGGAGTTGCCAAGACCATAAAACAATCCAAAGGTGCTTACCGAACATTTTCACCCGAATTTGTGGGAAGAAAAGATTCTGAAACCATTTCTTTTACCAACCAATCAGGACATAGAGCCATCCAGTTTTTATTAGAAAAACGAGGGATAATCATTCCAACAGAAGAAATCCATCGTTTGTTTGAAATAGCAAAAACGGTCTCTTCCAACGAAAACAACAGAGAAATCACCGAAGCGGAGTTAGTGGATTTAGCGAGCAATTTGACAGCGTCCCTCTGAACAAGAGGGGGTTTCGTCCAGAGAATCTTTTTCGTTATTTATAACGAATCATTGACAAATTATTGTCAATCTGCCATAATTTTGTTTGGTTTTTCCGGAGGTATTATGGCAGACACTCTCATCAAACAAGCGAGAATTTTTGATGGAAGCACTGATACATCTTTTATAGGTGATGTGCGAATCAAAGACGGAGTTGTACAAAAAATTTCAAAAACAGAATTGAGTCCAAATTCTGGAGAAACTGTTGTCGATGCAAAAGGACTTTGGCTCACACCTGGATTTATAGATTTTCATACTCATTATGATGCAGAGATTGAAATGGCACCGGATCTTTCTGAGTCGGTTCGTCATGGAGTTACAACCATTTCCCTTGGAAGTTGTTCCTTGAGTTTGGCAGTGGGAGATCCGACAGATCTTGCTGATATGTTTAGCAGAGTGGAAGCCATTCCCAGAAAGAATGTATTATCCATTTTAGAGAGTAAAAAAAATTGGAACTCCGCCTCCGAATATAAAAACCATCTAAATTCTATGCCACTCGGTCCCAATGTCACATCCTTTGCGGGTCACTCTGCCATTCGCGCGCATGTGATGGGACTCGAACGTTCTCTCACAAAAGGCGAAAATCCCACAAAACAAGAGTTAGAGAAAATGAACCAACATCTAGAGGAAGCTCTTGATGCCGGTTTTATGGGTTTATCCATTAATACTTTAGTATGGGACAAAATGGATGGATCTAGATTTAGATCAAGACCACTCCCTTCCACTTATGCAAATTGGAGTGAGTACGAATACCTAAACAAAACCTTACGAAAAAGAGGGAAAATCTTTCAAGGTGTTCCCAATGTTTCTACAAAAATCAATGTGTTAATGTTTTTAAAAGAAGCATTTGGTATTTTTCGAAAACCTCTCAAAACGACTGTTATCTCACTTATGGATGTGAAGTTTGATCCAGGTTTGTATAAACTCCTCAATGTGATTGGTAGAATCACAAATACAATTTTTCGATCTGATTTTAAATTCCAAGCTCTCCCTGAACCATTTGATTTGTATGCTGATGGAATGGATGTGGTTGTGTTTGAAGAATTTGCAGCCGGTGCCAAAGCCAATCATATCGAAGACGAGTTGGAGAGAAAACAACTCATGAAAGACCCAACTTACCGATCTTGGTTCAAACGCCAATGGACAAATTGGTTTTTGCCCCGTGTTTTCCATAGAAACTTCAAAGAAACAAAAATTGTGGATGCACCTGACAAATCATTGATTGGAAAATCAATTGATGAAGTGGCCAAAGAAAAAGGTGTCCATTCCGTAACCGCTTTTCTTGATCTTGTCGCCGAACATGGAAACAAAGTTCGTTGGTATACGGTGATGGCCAATCATAGAAAAGAACCGTTACAAAAGATTGTATCCTATCCAGACATTCTGATCGGTTTTTCTGATGCCGGTGCTCACTTACGTGGGATGGCACATTATAACTTTCCACTTCGTATGTTAAAACTTGTTCAGGATGCAGAACTTGAGAAAAAACCTTTTATGACGATGGAAAAAGCAGTTCACCGTCTAACAGGAGAAATTGGAGACTGGTTTGGCATTGATGCCGGTTATATCAAAGAAGGAAAAAGAGCAGACCTTGTCCTTATTGATCCTACAAAATTAGACGACTCTCTTGCAAAGGATGTGGAAGCTCCTATGCCTTTTATGGAAGACTTCAAACGTTGGGTTCGCCGTAACGATGAAACTATAAAAAAAGTATATATCAACGGAAAACTAGCAATTGACCAAGGAAAACCAGTTCCAGCACTTGGAAAAGAAAAAGGATACGGAAGTTTCTTGGCCTCAACCATCGGCAGATAATCAATATTTCTATGTCGGATGCGAGTGCGAAATTCGTCTAAGTATCCGACATGGAAATTTCTAAAAAATTAATCACATCCGTAATTTTCCTCGGACTAACCTTTAGTTTTACCCAGTGTTCCTCCACCGAAGGAATGGAAAGACAGAGAAACTTATCTTATGATGAAGCAGAACGGATTGCCCCATCAATGGCTGCAAGCCCCAAGGCGGCCCCATCAGGAGAAATCTCACAAAATACAACAAAACCATTAAAACGAATGATGGTGTATTCGGTGAATGTCAATTTGCAATCCAAAGAAATTGAATCCAAAGTCACTGAAGTGATCAAACTTGCTGAGTCATTCGGAGGTTTTGCACTCCAATACAGTTCGAATGGAAGAGTTAACTTAAAAATTCCTGCAGAAAAACTAAAACAGTTTTTATTTACCTTACGAAACCAATCTCAAAATTATTCAGAAGAAGTTTCTGCACAAGATGTAACAGAAGATTTTACTGATACAGAAATCCGAATGGAGAATTCACTCAAAATGAGAATTCGACTTTTAGAAATTTTAAAAACGGCAAAAACATTAGAAGAAACTTTGAAGGTAGAAGCCGAACTAAGTAAGGTCTCTGAATCCATTGAAAGGTTTGAAGGAAGATTAAAATACCTTTCCAGCGCAGTTCAACTATCTTCTGTCCATGTACAAGTTCGTCAGAAATGGGAACCTGTTGTGCAAAAAGAATACAAACCAGGTCCTCTAGGGTTACCTTTTTACTATCTCTATTTAGGACTTGGGAAAGTAAAAGATGGAGTTCTTTGGCTTTTTGTCCAAGAGATTCCCAAGGAAACAACAGAAATCCCTGACTAAGGAATTCAGTTTAACTAACCTAGTTTTAATTAAACTGGGCTTGGTAACTGAAACCACGAACAGAATGTATCATAAATTTAATTTTTAATGATACGTTCTGCGGAAACGATCATCTGTGACTTCATTCTTTCGATGACCTTACGATCTTTGGTTAAGGCATACAAACGAAGTCCACCCAGATAACTCATATACAATTCATAACTGAGAGCCTTTACAAGATCAGAACGTAAAGTGGGTGCGAAGTTTAGAATACAAGTTTCTACTGTTTCCAAAACATGGTGGACTGCCTTATTTCTGTAGGTATCAAATTGGCTCAAATGAGAAATTTCACCGGAAAAAAGGGCAATGGGACAATCCTTTCTGGAAGTATTTCTTTGGTTTCTGACAATAAAATTAACCCATTTTTCAATGAAGTCAGACATATCACTTGATTTGGCTAATACCTTTAACATCACAACTCTTTGTTGTTCAGAAAGATAATTTAAATATTCGAATCCAATATCATCCTTGGATGGGAAATGATCATATAGAGTTTTTTTATAAGCGCCGGCCTTTTCTAAAATCTCCGCAATTCCCGTAGCTTGGAATCCTTTTTCGCGAAACAAGGCAAAGGAACTTTCTAAGATTTTTTGTTTTGGTTTCAAAATAGACACACTCCCGAAGTTTCCTTTTATATAATTTTAATTAGAATCATTTTTAGGATAAGAAAGGACAACATTTCCATTTTTGTCCTTCACCAGAGAACGCCAAACCAATTTTCCTGATTGTACTTGGATCTCAAGCGTTCCATAGTTCTCTTCTCGGAATGCAGAACCAAGTTTGTATTCGGAATCGTATTCCAATTGCAAAAACGGCAGCGGTAAATTCAAAGAACTCGAAGTCATTTCGATTAACTTACGTGTGTTCGATAACGGATATTCGTATATTTCCGCGATGTGGCGATCCCCAGATAGAATCACCAAATCCGAAGTTTTGGCTGAATCTAAAAGTTGAAAAAGCCTTTCCCTTTCTTTTGGAAAATTTCCCCATTTCTCAAACGGTTGTTCGGTGGGAATCACTTGAACACTGGAGACAAATACAAGTAAGTCTGAAGGTTTATTCAATTCCGTAGCTAACCAACTCCATTGTTCTTCGCCGAGCATTGTGGCATCATCGGCATCCGTTGGACCATATTGTTTTTTTCCTGTGAAATAAGACAAAAACCTTCGTTTCAGTGGAGAACGAAAAAACCTTGTATCGGGAATGACAATATGGATTTTTTTATTTTGGAACTCAAGAAAGTACGAATGAAAAATCCCCTTTCCATCTTTGGTTCCGAAACTCCTACCCTTTGGCATAAGAGAACCCATTTGGGAGATAAAAACTTCACGGCTCTTTTCCTTATCTTCAAATTCACCACCACTATCATTGATTCCATAGTCATGGTCATCCCAAGTGGCCAAAATTTTTGACTTAGAGCGAATGGTCTTCCATTCTGGTCTCGACAATTGTTTTTTGTAAGCTGGGATTTTTTCGGAAGCAACCAAACTATCTGCATAGATATTATCACCTAACAAAAGAAGGAGATCGAAGGATTCTTTGGTCCACTGATGCAAAACTGGGCTTTCTTTATCCTGATGCAAACAAGATCCAAATCCAATGTGTAAACGATTTGAGTCTTTTGCCTCAAGCGAAAACGGAAATTGGACAAAAGAAACCATTAGTGAAAAAAACAAAACGAAGGCGAAAGGCTGTTTCATACAAATTCCAAAAATTGAAAAGAAAAAGATTCTTAAAATTTTTAGGAATGAATTCTCTCCCGTCAATCGGAAATCTCTTAACGCCCTCCCCTATAGAAACCTCTCATATAGGTGCTATCGGGCCTACCCATTGCATTTGAAGATCCGTAGATATTATTTCGCATTACTTCTGTCGAAAACATATTACGATAAGTGTACAACCGATGGTATCTCGGATAATCCCACCATTGAAAAGAAGTATTAAAGAGAACCACTTCTTGGTAATATCCATAATTGACATGTAACCCATAAATATATCCAGTAAAGGGCCAATCATCTGGAAAAAATTCTCCTGCCACCTCCACCTCCGTTTCTTGATACATATCCCTGACAGACCTTCTATCTCCAATCGAACATGGTTCCATCCGACTGGGAACTGGCCCTTCCATTAACACCAAACATTCCGAATTGTATCCATTTTTTTCTGCATATGCCAATTGTTGGTGCGATCGAAGATGTGTGGTATCAACCAATCCTCTGAGAGCCGTTTTTTTATCCAAAGTAGTACACTCGAATATGGATAAAAATACAATCAGAGAAAGGAAAACATACCATAGATGGAACTTCTTTCGAGAAGGTTTCATCTCCCGACTCCTAGCGAATGCTGGGGTGATGAAATTTTCCCAGGCAAACTCTGCTGCATAGATTGGCGTAAGATATTTTCCTTTAAGGAACGGTTATGAAATGGCCCGCGTCCGAATGTAACATCTTTGTATATTTCTGGATTGGCATGCCCTTCATATGCATAAATGGGAACGACCGAAAAAGAGAGCGGAATCATTTCTTTTCGATTTCTATTTGTACTTGGCTGTGGAGTGAGTGGCCGACTTCCCACATAACAATAATTCATACGAGGGAAAGGATACTGTCCATCTGGGGGAAGTAAACATTCCGAGGAAAACCCCGATTCCGCAATCGCAGTATCTTGGTTTTGCCATCCGATCTCAGCCGGGGAATTTTTAGTCCAAAAAAAAGTCCTTCTGTCAAGACTTGTGCACTGAAATAGAACCAGTAAAATACCAACTAGAAGTTTCATACAGGCATTCTACTGGAAATCTAACCGGAATGCGATGGGAGGTACCCGCAATTGCGGAAACTACCTAAAACTTAAGGATTTCCATTCTAAATCTAAAAGAGAGAAATGGATTCTTGGGTAAAATTCTATATCATAATTTTCGAAGATTGAATCGATACGGAGTGTTACTGGAGGAAACACCTCTTCCTTGACAGTTGTATTTGGAAGCATCCACTAACCCAGACGATTCCAAAGTATAGGATTTCCCTGATTCTAATGTTAGTTGTTTGTTAACAGAAAGCCCAGAAGAAAAAAGTTCAGTATTTCCATCCTTCAAAGCAATATGATAATCAAACACACTCGCTGTGCATCCGGAGGAAGAAAGAGTTTGCCTTCCTGAGTTTGCGGTGACTTGATAATTTCCAGTAGCCTGAACCACAATTGATCCATTGACTGCCTGAACACTACAAATGGAAATGGAACCTTCTCCCAAAACAAATGGAGAACTAGAATTGGCAGCTGTTAAATATTGACAAGGGGGAATGGCAAGAACAGAAAGCACAAGCGCATCTACCATTTTATCTCCCGTAAGTTCTGTCCCAGAAATGAGATTCTTATCATCCTTGTTAGCACAACTCCCAAAAAGGAGAGAAAGACACGACAGCCAAACCAAATATTTAAACATACATAACCTACTTATTGTTTTTTTAGATAGGTTTTGAATTCGTTTGTTTGGTTCCTAATTTTAGAAAAAATTTGGGCGCCTCGCAAACTTTTGTTAATCGAACTTCACCCCTTGCAGCGACCGCGCTTTCCGCTGCAATCTTTTGCTTTGCAAAAGGATTTCCGCTTCAATCGCTGGCGTTAGGTGATTCTAAAAACCCACATTTTGGATCGATACCACAAGCAAACTGGCTCATATAACAGACTGAGGAATTAGAACATCTGTGCGGCGATGGCCCTCTGCAAGTAGACGTTTCGACAAAGGCCCGACAGGTTCGATTGATTTTCTCTTCTACTGTGAGAACAATCATCCTCACATGGGATTGGATCTTTAAATAAGGATTTGATTTTGACTCTGCAAATACCTTGTAAGACCGAAACTCATTCCCTGTTGTTTCCGTTGGTATTCCCGAAATTTCCCCTGTGTTTGCATCCAAAAGAATTCCGTCTGGTAATTTCGATTCTAAAGCAAATTTTATTTCTCCCAAGGATTTTAGAATCTTCAAAGAATTCTCTGAAAAATTGGGAGAGATGGGTGTGATGGCCACTCCTAAATCAAACTTAGCAGAGTGAATCGGATAACGAAAAGGTCCAAGACAGGAAATTGATATTTGGTGGTTGTTCTCTTTGTTACCAGATGAGGGAACAAAAAAATGAGAATCTGAACAAAACTCCACAGATACGGTAATTTTTGTATTTCCAACCTCTGTAAATTTTAAAAACTTAGAATGATCATCACCAAACAATTGTTTTTCTGTTACATTTTCTAAATTTTTGCCTACAATCGTAAAATTAGAATTTTCTAATACCACTGTTGGAGAAACAGATTCAATAGAAAAAACATCCTCTGATCCAAAACCAGAATCCTGTCCAGTTTCTCTATTTCCCTCTGCGGCTGGGGATACGAGTCCGAGAAGGCTCACCATCCAAGAATCCGTGTTGCTAGAATCTTTGGAAGAACAACTCCATACAACTAAGAAAGACGTAGCGAACAATCCAATCTTAAAGATCAGAAATAGAATTAATTTTTTTGTCATTTTGACCACCTCTATAGGAGAGAGGGGTCAAAATGATTTAGTTGGTGAGAAAAAACTTTTAGTCTTAGCGGCCTATTCGCAAGAAGCTGTCATTACTTTGGAAGGTCCGCTAAAAGATACTGCCACAAAAGTATTTTTTCCAAAAGTAATGGATTTCCAGGTGATTTGCTCTGGGGCAGATTGTGCTTTCCAAGTAATTCCGTCAGTAGATGTCATAATTTGATTGGTTCCATCTGAGGACACTGCCACAAAAAGACCATTACCGTAGGTGACGGAATTCCATTGGTTCCCTGCTGCAGGAGAACGTGGTGTCCAGGTGATTCCGTCAGGAGATGTCATCACCCGATTATTGGTTCCACTGTTAGCTACTGCAACAAATAGACCATTCCCATAAGTAATAGAAGACCAACCATTTACTTCCACATCATTCCGTGCTGTCCAGTTGATCCCGTCAGGGGAAGTCATAACTTTTCCCGTTGAGCCTCTGAGAGCCACAAAAAGTCCATTTCCGAATCCAACTGGCGTCCAGGCTGCGGAAGGATCGGGAACAGTACGGCCTGTCCAAATGAGTCCGTCCGTGGATGTCCAAACTTTATCTCCACCTCCGGAGGCTAATGCTACAAATACTCCATTGCCAAAAGAGACACCTCCTGGCATAAAAGGCGTCGGATTAGTAGTTCTATCTGTCCAAGTTACTCCGTCAGGAGAGGATATTATGCTAACTGTATTAGAAGGGGATGTTGCTACAAATTTGCCATTTCCATAAGCAAGCGAGGTTAATGACTGCGAAGGTTGAGATGTGGCATGTCCCGTCCAAGTGATTCCATCTGAGGAGACCATGGCACCTACTGCTGCACTGGTCGCAATTGCCACAAAACGATCATTCGCGAATTTGACTGATTGCCATGAATCAGCTGACGCAGGAGTACGGATGGTCCAACTCAGTGTTTTATTTTGACATGCTAAGTTTTCGGAAGCACTGTTCGCCGAAGCCACGGCCCCGAGCAAAAGTAATGCGAGTGAATCATTATTGTCTGACTTCGGTTCACAGCCAATTGTGGAAAAAAGGATTAAACTGAATAAAAGAACAGATAGGGAAAATTTTCTCATTTAAGAACACCAATATAAAATTTAACGTTCATTATTTGAATATTCTAATTGAGTGTCAAATCGCAATTTAGCGATTAACATAAATTAGGAAAAAATGAAAAGATTCGCTTTTTACTAATAAATGTTTGTCTGTTTTGTCTAAAATTTTGCTACAGATGGCTAAAAAGGCGGGACTCCCACCTCCTTAACCATTGGCTCAAACAAACCAATCAGTGTTTTCTTACATGATTTGGATTAAAATCATTCCGATTGGATGAATTTTTTCCACCAACGTTCCATTAGGTTGGGTTCTCGAATTTTGACAATTTGTCCAAATTTAGGAGTGAGGAGATCAATCTTATAAATCTCTGCTTGTTTCTCTAGAGATTCGGCAGGTTCGTACCAACTGTGTAAGGACAAATCGAACATCCCCCAGTGGACAGGAACCAGTCTTTTGCCTTTTAAATCCAAATGTGCTTTTGCGGTTTGTTCAGGCAAAACATGAACGGCTTCCCACATCGGATTGTATTGACCGTTTTCAATAAAGGTGAGATCAAAGGGTCCAAACTTATCACCAATGTCTTTAAAGTGCACATCGTATCCTGAGTCACCACTGAAATAAAATCTTTCCTTTTCTCCAATGACTGTCCAAGAAGACCAAAGGGTTTTATTTCCATTTGTCCCACTTCTTCCTGAAAAATGTTGGGCTGGTGTACAAACAATTTTGATTTTTCCTAAATCCAAACTTTGCCACCAATCAAGTTCCGTTAGACGATCGTCCGATATACCCCACTCTTTTATATGAGAAGTGACACCAAGTGGTGTGATGAACTTTGTATTTTTTGTTTTAAAAAATTCAATGGTTTGCATATCAAGATGGTCGTAATGATCGTGAGAGATGATGATATAATCAATTGTTGGTAATTCTTCCAACTTCACTACTGCATCTTGAAATCTTTTGACCATAAAACTAAAAGGGGCAGCAGATCCAGAAAACACCGGGTCAAAAAACAAAATTTTTCCTTCAATGTTTACAAGAAAGGTAGAATGTCCAAACCAAATAAATTTGATACTTTCGTCTGGTTTCAAAAACTCTGCAAAATCTGGTTTTTCTTCTGGTAACTGCACATCGGGCCTTTGGTGTTTATCTCCGCCAAATAGAAATTTAAAGAGGAGTGAAACAAAGTTTTGGTTTTCCCGCATTTTCTCAATCACATCGGGCCGACGATTGACAAACTGATCCCTAGTGTGGTCATAATGTGTGGATTTTTTTATTGTTTCAAGGTGGGCTCCATGCGGGTCCTTTCCAAATGCTTTGCATTGAACATAAGAAAGGCTAAAAAACACCAAAAGGTATAAGGGTAAATATCGCAAAAACTTCTCTCCCGAAAATGAGTTCTAGTTTAGACTCATCTCCAGTTCGCAAAAGTAAGTTTGGTTCACTTCATTTCTCGAGAGATTTTAATTTTTCTTTCGCTTTTGAATACCAAAATCCTGTTTTCTGCATATCCACAATGGATTGTAAAAATCTTATTTCCGCCGACCGGTGGTTTTTTCCGAATTTCAAATCAAAGATCTGTTTTTCTTGGTCCGGTTCGATCTTTCTTTGATAAAATTCGGAGTTATCTAAGATTTGATTGAACTCAATGGTAAAACTTGATGAGTTTGAAAATAACGATGTAGAAGAAGGAATCACTTTTGTTTTGATCGTAAAAATTCCCAAAAATACAATTTCTCCAGGGGCACCTTTAATTTTTAATGTTTTATAACTTTTAAAAGGGTTTAAACGAGAGTTCATATTCATCGAACAATTGTTGCCACAACTTCTAACCCATTTTAGCCCTCGAATCAAATACTCTTTATCACCATTTAGCATACTGGGATTGAACATTGTTTTTTTGGGAGAATACGAATAAGAAATATAGGACATTTCTTCTTCTTCATAATAGTAAAAAGAACTTTTGGTGGAGGAACCCTTAAACGTATCTTTCGTTTCGTCAAGTTCTTCGATTTCGTATAATTCGATATTGTCTCCAGCCAAGGCCTGTAGATAAGCATAACTACTAGTGATGACTACATCTTTTCTCTCTGTTTCATCAAAAAGAATAAAACCGATTAATGTTTTTTTGTTTTCGTCAACTGAGTCTTTAGGATCGAACAAACGTTCCGTGGTTGATTTGCAAGAAAAATTCAGAACAACAAAGACAAGAAACAAAATTTGTACGATATTCAATTGGATAGAAAACATTCTGTTATATGAGGAAAATTACTAAACACTGTCAACAAAAAATAACTTGCCATTAGGTGGTAATTACTTAAGATTTGTCGATGCAACCTTACTTTCGAATTCCTTTTTATTTGATTATTTTAATATTTCTTACAAACTGTATTTCCTTTGCAGAGAAATTATCCGAAGTTGATGAAACATTCATTAAGGGATTAAAACAAAATCCAACGACAAAATCAATCACAATCTACCCGCCTTCATTCATCGAACACCCAGGAACTGTTGTGGCCGATGCAAAACGGATTAAACTTGCTTTTGAAGAATCTGGATATTTTAAATCGGTAAAACTTGGAAATAAAGAAGATGAAATCTTTGCATTAGTATTTTATTCCAGAAAACCAGACGGAGGCAATGGACCAATCATTTCCGGAGCAACATTTGGAATCATCCCTGCCATTGGGCGCGATATCATCTCTACCGAAGTTACTTTTAGAAACAATGAAACTGGAAAAGCAAAATCTTATACTCGTGTATCAGAAATCAAAATTTACTTGGGTTGGATTTTTCTCCCACTTTGGCCGTTTTTCCCAGAAACACCACAGTTGAATAAAATCATTCAATACCAAGTAAACTCAATTCTAAAAGAAGCAAAATTAGATGGAGTGATCTAAACAGCCCGCAAAAATCAAAAAAGCTTGGGTTTTATTCGAATCAAATGATCGAAAGATGAGTGAGCATTTGGGGGCCGAATTCAAGTTTTTAGAAAACCAAAATCCTTTTTCCGGTTGCTTTCACTTACTCACCCAGTACATTGAAAAAAGGACTCGGTATGCCCAAACATCTCGCTCTCTTCCTTCTATTCTTTTTTTCCTTTGCCTGTAATTCAAAACCCGAAGAGACTCGACCTCGTATTGCCAGCTTTCATGCCATCCAAGATGGCGAGATCATAAAAAAATCAGAAGGTGATCTACCATCCACCATTTCACTCGCAAACGTCGAATATCGCAACTTAGGTGCTGGACTTTCGATTCCCGTTCGAATTTCAGTGGTTTGTGTCTCTTCGAAGGAAGCAAACTTTTCCTATCATTTCGAAACAGAAGAACAATCCGTTAACTATTCTGATTATTTAAAAAGTAAAGCGGCTCTCTACGGGTCAAAAAAGTCCTATTCACGTTTAAAGTATCTTGTCGAAAACCAAGCTGCCGCCGGCAAAGAATTAAACGATGCCCAAGTGCAATTACAACAAATGGCAGCATCGATGGAAGAAAATCTGAATCGGTTACGAATGCAAGGAATACCAATTGAAAAACTTTCCAAATTAAAACCTGGAAACATTTTGATTGTAGGAGATATTCCTGAGACAAAACTAAATCGTGTAAAATTACAATCAAAACTCCATATTAAGTTTTCCGCATTTCCGGGAGAAAAATTTGAAACCCGAATTGATTCCATTTCTGACGTGATTGATCCTGTGAGCCGAACTGTCAAAGTCATTATCATCACCAAAAATACAGGAAACCAATTCAAACCAGGAATGTTTGGAACCGGACAAGTCGAGTTAGAAAACATTGAAGCTCTTTCCGTTCCCAATGAATCCATAATTTTAATTGGTGATACAAATTACATCTTCAAACAAGTGGATGCTTCTAGTTTCCAAAGAATCCAAGTGGAGACGGGAATCGAAACAGAAGATTATACACAAATTTTGTCTGGACTATCACAAAACGATCGAGTGGTTTCTCATGGATCTACATTATTAAAAGGACTTAGTTTCGGTTACTAATGGGATTCATTAACTTTTCATTAAAAAACTCACCAATCGTTTTATTTGGGTTTTTAATGATTTCTGCATTTGGAATTTATTCCGTAACACATCTAAAGATAGATGCCTATCCAGATGTTTCCGATACAGAAGTCATCGTCATTACGAAGTTTGATGGTCGCGCTTCTTCAGAAGTTGAAAAACTCGTGACGATTCCCTTGGAACGTGCGCTAACTGGTGTTCCTGGATTAACAACAACTCGTTCCCAAAGTATCTTTGGACTTTCTGTCATTCGACTCACTTTCAAAGACCATACAGATGAGTATTTTGCAAGGAACCAAGTAAACGAAAGATTAAAATCCATTCAATTACCCGAAGGAACCGAAGTTCCGGAATTAGGTCCCTTAACTTCCCCTGTTGGAGAAATTCTACGTTATGCAGTGGAAGGTGATGGAATGCCCACTATGGAACTTCGAAGTATCCAGGATTGGGAACTGGCACCTCGTATCCAACAAATCCAAGGTGTTGCCGACGTGATTACGTTTGGTGGTGATATCAAAGAATACCAAATCGAAATCAATCCGATCAATCAGGACAAATACAATGTATTCTTAAGAGATTTGGTTTTAGCGATTGAAGAAAACAATGCCAATACTGGTGGAAATATTTTTAAACATGGAAACCAAGCCATTCCTGTAAGAGCCTTAGGTGCCATTGAAAACGAAAAAGACATTGAAAACATCATTGTTACAGAAAAAAAAGATATCCCCATTTATGTAAAAGATATCGGAAAAGTAAGAGTCATTCCGCATCCACCAAAAGGAATCCTAGGTTATCGGTTACAATCAGGAAAGGAAGTCAATTCCGGAGTACAAGGAATTGTAATGATGCGAAAAGGAGAGAACCCTTCTGAAGTATTAAAGTTAGTAAAAGAAAAAATCAAAAACTTGGAAGGGTTTCTCAAAACAAAAGGAATTCGTATCAGAATTTTGTATGATCGCCAAGAACTAGTATCCAATACCTTAAGAACAGTTCTCCAAACTATGTTGGAAGGAATCACAATCGTAATGATAGTGCTTATCTTTCTTCTTGGCAATTACCGAATTGCACTGGCAGTAGCCATAACCATCCCCTTTTCCTTATTGTTTTCTTTTTGCCTGATGCATCTTGTAGAAATTCCAGCCAACTTACTTTCGCTAGGTGCCATCGACTTTGGAATCATCGTTGATAGTTCAATCGTAATCATAGAAGGAATTATTGCTACAATCGCCATATCGATGAGTACAAAGAAAAAATCCAGTTTAGATGAACTCATCCTTCGTTCCTCTGGCCATACGGAGAAGGAAGTCTTTTTTTCTATCGCTGTGATCCTTTGTGCTTACCTTCCCATTTTTTTATTTGAACGTGTGGAAGGAAAATTATTCAAACCTATGGCATTTGGTTTAGCATTCACATTAATTGGAGCCTTACTTTTTTCTTTAACTGTATTACCTGTAATCTTTTCTCGATTCTTCCAAGAAGAACATCGCCGCCAAACAAAAGAATTTTTTATACTCACTCATGCACGAACCTACTTTGTCCAATTCCTTCATTCTTTTTTAGAACACTCTCAAAAGATTATTTATCGAATTTATATCGTTGTTTTCGTATTACTTTGTTTTGTATTTTGGGGACTAGGAACAGAGTTTTTGCCTGAGTTAGATGAAGGTGCCATCAATTTTCGATGCAAACTACCAACGGGAATTCATTTAGATAGAACAGCCAATGTAGCAAACCTATTACGAGAAGCTGTAGGAGAATTTCCAGAAGCAAAAGTCATCATAACGCAATCGGGCAGAAACGATGATGGTACAGATCCTTTTGGCCCCAACCGGATCGAGGGACTGATTACCTTGGAAAATTATTCCAAATGGAAAACAGTTCATTCAAAATCTGAAATGCTTGATCTTTTAAGAGAAAAATTTGAACGACTTGTACCGGGAGCTAAATTTAGTTTTTCACAACCAATTTTGGACAATGTTGCAGAAGCCGTTACTGGATCTGCAGCTGACTTATCCATTCAACTATCCGGTCGAGATGTTTCGGTTCTTTGGCAAAAAGCTACCGAAATAGAATCGGCCTTAGAAAAATTATATGGTGTATCGGCAATTGGAATCGAACAAGAAGGCCCCAACACCGAACTCGTTATCTCTATCGATAGGGAAGCCGCTGCGAGAGCCGGGATCAATTTTTCCGACATCCAGGACATCACAGAAATTGCTGTTGGTGGAAAAGAAATCAGCAAATTATATTTAGACAATCATATCTACAATATTACGGTTCGATATCCTGAAGAGTACAGAACCTCTGTTAACTCCATTGGAAACATAAATATCAAAAGTAAATATGAAAGCAAATACCCACTTTCCTCTGTGGCCAAGTTAGAACTAAAGGAAATGCCCGCAAAAATTGCACGAAAAAACGGCACAAGAATGGTCTCTGTTTGGATCAACATTGAAGGCAGGGACCAAGGTGGATTTGTAAACGAAGCCAAAAAAATCGTAGAAAATCAAATCAAACTTCCATCCGAAGTAGAAATCCAATGGGGAGGACAATTTGAAAACCTAACTAGAGCTAGCAAACGTTTGATGGTAGCCGTACCTCTCACTTTTGCCATCATACTATTTATATTGTATCTTATGTTTCACAAGATTTCAGATAGTTTACTTGTTATGTCAAGTATACCAGTGGCAGCACTCGGAGGGTTATCTTTTCTATTTATCAGAGGTATGCACTTTAACGTTTCCTCGGGTGTAGGACTTATTTCCCTTTTCGGAATTTCCATTATGGGAGGAGTTCTATTTGTTTCCAACTTCAATCATGAAAAAGAAAATAAACCCGTAAAAGATAATGCAACACTTAGAGAATTAATTTTACATGTTTCGGAGATTCAATTTCGTCCCAGATTTTTAACGTTAACAACTGCCATTATAGGATTACTTCCAGCTATGTTAACCAATGAAATTGGTTCTGACATCCAAAGGCCAATGGCAACAGTTATTGTCGGTGGATTGTTATTTACCCTTATTCTTGGTAATTTCACCATCCCTCTACTCTGTTACTTAAATGAACAAAGAAAATTACGTAATGCAAAGTTCTAAATATAATTTAAACATTTCCTTAGTATGTTTTTTCTTTATTTATATTTCCTTTTGTTTGCCCATTCTTCCAAAGGAAAAAACAAAAAAAGAATTTAGTTTTGATCAAGCGATAAACTTTGCTCTCAAAAACAACAAACAAGTAGCAATTGCAAAATATGAAATCGAATTTAGCAAAGCGGATCGAATTACAGCCGGCCTTCGTCCCAATCCATTTTTAAACATCAATGCAGATATTTTACCCTTTAATCCAAACTCAAAACAATTTGATCCCAACAGAAACCAATACGGTGTTAGTTTAGGATTTATTTACGAAACAGAAAACAAACGAGAAGAAAGAATTAACGTCGCAAACAAAAAACTCAAAATGGATGAGTTGATTTTTTTAGAATCTCTTCGCAAAATTTCCTTAGGAACAGGAAATCTATTCATCGCCACACTCGCAGCTAGAGAAAGATACTTATTGGCAGAAGAAAACTATAAAAACTTAGTAAACATTGTTGAGATCAATAAAATCAGATTCAAAAAAGAAGACATTTCTAAACTAGAACTGTTACGATCGGAAGTAGCACAAGACCAATATGCTGTTGCAAAAGTATCTGCACAAGTTGACTACTTAAAATTAAAAAACGAACTCATCGTTGTTTTGGGATTGAATCCAAGTGAAATCGACATCTTTCTTTCCGGAAACTTAGATTCCTTAAAATTATTTCCTCAAATTGATTCAGAAAAATTATTAAAATTAGCAACACAAGGAAGACCAGATTACTTAGCATTAGTCAATGCAGAAGATGTAGCCCTAGCCAATTTCAAATTACAAAAGGCAAATGCAGTTCCCAATGTTAGTATTCTTTTTGATTCACTTGTCCAACAAAATCAATATATGTATGGAATGTCATTTAATATGGATTTGCCTGTTTTTTCAAGAAACCAAGGGGAAATAGCCAAAAGCCAATCAGCCGGAAAACAAGCCGCACTCTTTCGTGAAGAGTTGTATTTAAATTTAGCAAAAGAAATGGCGATTACCGAAGAGGAATTGAAAGTTAGGTTTGAAGCTTTGGAACAGATGCGCCAAATTTCTTTATTAAAATCGCAACAAGCAGTTAAAATTGTAGAATTAGCATATAAGGGAGGGGGTTCCACCTTACTCGAGTTTTTGGATACAACAAGATCCTATAATGAAACTAGATTGAAGTATATTGATGCTTTGGTAGAATACGAAAGAGCTTTATTAAATTTAAAATACATTGCAGGTTTTGATTACGAATCTAATTAAACTAACTCAAGACATATCTCCAATCCTCTTACCCATTTCCTTTATGATTGTGAATCGAAGGGTTGTGAACTCTGAATGGAAATCTTTTCGATTTCTTTCTGCCATTGCCGCTTTATGTTCTAATCCGTCTTTTTTAGAACCCATTCCATGAACCATTTCGATCATTTCCCTTTCCGAATTCCAAATACTAAAAGTCAAAAAATTTCCCAATGGCCGGAAGGCAGCAAAAGCCAGTTTTTTTCCTGGATGATCTCTCACCTGCTTCTCTACAGGTTTTCCCCATTTTGTAAACCGAAACAGTTGGGAAAGTTTTAACCTCGCTAAGGTGATGGCAACCACGGATTTTTCTAAATCAGAATTTGGAGAATGAAGAACTGCGGAATCTAATTCTTTGATTGTCCCCCATCTTCGATACAATCGCAATCGAATCTGCCATCCAGAGTGGATAGGATCTCTTGGAGAATGATTTAAAAATTGATCCAAATCCGCCTCCGATTTCCAAAAAGCCACGAGCACCACTCTCGAAAAAAAATATCGATTTTTGGATATGATGGATTCTCCCAATTGCATCGGAATCAATGTTTCCGCATGAATGAGTCCTTTTACTTTCTTTTGTTTTAGGTAGAAAAATAGATAGTAAGGCAGTTTATAAAATGGCAATTCAAACTGATGGAAACTAAAAATTTCTTGTGTAGGAACTTGTATCTCTGACATTTTTAATCTGCTCAATGAATGAAAATTATTTTTTACTCGGTTTACTTAGTTTCGGATATCTAATTGCACCCTACTTTAGTAATCGATACTTTTTAAATCACTCAAAGGTATACACCCGATTTCACTTAATTTCTTTTCTACTCACGATTTTGGCAATCTACTTTAAGATACCAATCTTAAGCATCGTATGGACTTCTTTTTGTGGATTCGGATTGATTTTATTTTTCCAAATTCATACCAATCGTTTGTTTCAAGGTTTTACTTGGATAGGGGTATTTCCGATGGGTTTTGGATTTCTTTCCTCTATTTGGTTCTTTTGTGGAACGAACGAATTCAATTTACTTGGATATAATAGAACCTGGAGTTACTATGCCGCCATCCATAGTTGTTATATTGGTTGGTTGTTTTTATCAGGAATCACTTTTCTTTCCCAAAGAAACCAGAGATCAAAAACATATCTTATCATTAGTTTAACAATTGTGATTCTATTTCTGATGATCGCATTCGGAATTTATAAAAGTGACCTTCTCAAAAAAGTCGGTGTGGTTGGGTATCTGTTTCTACTCCCTTTTTCCATAATTCATTCAAAGATATTATTTCAAAACAAAAGTTCTATTTCGAGAATCATGGCAAGATGTAGTCTATTTTTTCTTTCTTTAACTTTGATCTTGGCTTTTTTAAATGAATTTTATTTAGGGTTTCCAAAATCGATTTTTGGATATCCTTTGATGGTGATGGTTCATGGAAGTATCAATTCTTTTATAGTGATACCTTGTTTTTTAGGATCCGTTGCTTTTGCATCATCTAAAATTCAAAACGAAATTGTCACTTGAATTGGTGAAAGAATTTTTGCTAGGGAATATCAAAAATCATATTTTTCAATCAACAGTTGGTCCTTAAAGTAATATGCCTCATAAGACTGAGAACCAATGGCATAAACCACCTCCACTACAATTTGATCTGCTTCCGTGTGGCGACTTTTTACCAATTGTTGGTTTTCTTCTGTTAATTCAGAAATCGGAATTACTTGTTCGAATTCAAATCCTTCATCATAACTTAATTCAAATGCATACTCTCCATTGAGCCATTTCAATTTAGTTTCGATACCGTTCTCTTTCGAATTGGCGAGAAGTTCTCCCCCATTTTGTAAGATAAGATGGGAGCTAGCATTACCGAACATAAAAAAACCAGAGATAAACATAGCGAAGTAACCTATTTTTTTGAAAAACAGATCACTCAATCTAGGCAACACCCATTTCATAAACCAAGTGGACAACAAAGCAGAAACCGCTATGGAAAATCCAACAGAGATGACTTTCATTGAAATCAATCCGAATAAAGTATAAAGCACAATCTTGATCAAATGTAGAATCACTTCGTTCGCAGCCCTAGTCGCGATGATTTCTTCTTTGGTAAGGCCATAACGAAAATAAAATTTGTTGAATAACAATCCCACGGCACCTGTAAACCCAGATAAAAAACCAGCCACAAACCCTATGCATGTGATCTTAAACGGAGATAGTTTTCTGATTTCCGAGATTTCTTCCTGCTTTTTAAAAAGCAAAGGAAGATTGGTCACAAGGAAAATTCCCAAAACAATTTCCAAATACAATGGATTCACAAACTTTAATAACCAAGCACCTAGTAAAAGTGCCGGCAGAGCCGCTGGAATGAACCACCTTACAATAGGCCAATGGATATTTTGACGAAAAACAATGATCCTTGAAGATGAACTCGTAAATGTTCCAATGGATAACGCTGCTGGAACTTGAGTGATAGGAAGAAAACTGCCAAGAATAGGAATTAGCATCAGGCCAGCTCCACCACCACAAATAGCACTAATGGCAAAAGCAATAAAACTAGAAACGAATACAATAGATAAAGTCAATAACATCATGATCACATAGTTCAAAAGTGAAAAGGAAACTCTTAAACGTTTTAAATAAAGGTTATGGTCTATATAAAAACAAAACCAAAAATTATCAATCGGAAACATTCATCCGTCATTTCTTAAAACTAGGTATCAATTCTAATGACTCTGCGATTATTATCATTGAATCCTATCGATAATAAAGGCTTTGAAAAAAATTGACACCGATATCATTTGTTATAAACTAAGCGCCTGTCATTTGAGTTTAACTTTTCGATTCTCAAAATTTTGCCGTAGGTAAAAAATTATGAAAACTTTTTTAGCCTTAACTCTTCACTCGTTTCTGTTTGTTTTTTATTTCCCTACCTATTCACAAACATTTTCGATTTCAGAATCTGAGTATCAAAAAAGAGGGCTGAAAATTTTAGAAACTATTCTACAAGCAAACCAATTCCCTTCTCCTAAACTAGATTCTAAATTAAATCTGGCTGCGGAAAAACATGGGGACTATTTATCTCTCAATCAAAATACAAATATCAAAATTGATAGTCAAATGGAAACCATTGATTGGGTTCACAATGAAAGAGAGGGCCTTCCTGGATTCATTGGCAAAACTCCCCAAGACCAGGCAATGGCAGTAGGATTCAAACCTGACACCGGTTGTTACGTAGGAAACACTGTGTTACCTTTGATGAAAAAAAATCATAGAGAATCACCGGAATTTTTGTTTAGAGGACTGCTTGATACTCCCTTTCATAGATCGATGGTATTGCACCCTGCAATCCAACGTGTCGGTATGAAAAGGGTAGCTTACGAGAATGGAAAATACATCTTAGTTTTTTTTGCAGAATATTGTATCACGGGAAAAAAACCTGCCTTTGTTCATTATCCAGTCCAAAACGATGTAGATATCCGTCTACGTATGCCTCCTGAATTACCAAATCCATTTCCACAGTTACAATATCTTTCTTATTCGACAGCCATCACAGTACAGCTGTTTTTTGATGATTTACCCGAAACAGAATTGTTTTGGGAAGAAGCCACCCTTTTAGATTCACATGAGAAAGTGATTCCCATTAGTTTATTAAGTTTGGCGAACCCTCCACCCGATACAAAAGAATTTTTAAAAAGTATGAAGTTTGTGGCTTTCGTGGCGAATGAACCTTTTTTACCTAACTCTGAATATACGGTGAATGCAAAAATAAAAAACCAATTAGGAAAAATAGTCTTTCAGAAAACTTGGAAGTTTCGAACGGAATCGGATGATTCTTTTTTCAAAACATTCGCAAATCAAGATCCGAAATGATGATAAAAATACGAATCACTCCGTCTGGGTTTACGAATTAGAGAGCAAAACATATGTTCACTTGAAAAAATGAAACAAAAGGCGAACAAATTTTAATAAAAAAAATGGTATGAACAAAGGTCATTGCCAGTTTCAGAGAATTGTGGTAGAGGGGGAAGCGCACTGCCCACGAACCACTCCCCTCCACCCTAACTCGGGCGGGGGTTTGTGGATTCGCAATCAGATTATGTCTCATCATTAATTCAAAATCAAACACCAATAATCTTATCAATGATCCCGTAGTCCAAGGCTTCCGTGGCAGAAAACCAAGTATCACGTTCCGTATCTTCCATAAGTTTCTCTAAAGGTTGTCCTGTTGCCTTTGCCATGATTTCATTTAATAAATCTTTTTCCCTTTTGACTGACTCGGCAAAAATGCGAATGTCTTCGGCTGGACCTTTAAACTCTCCCATAACATGTGGTTGGTGGATCAAAACTTTACTATGAGGGTAGGCAAAACGGTTTCCTTTCGCTCCCGAAAGAAGTAACACTGCTCCAAATGACATAGCCATTCCTAAACAAGTGGTATAAACTGGATTATGAAGACTCTTCATTACATCAAGGATCGCCAAACCAGCATATGTTGATCCTCCTGGCGAGTGAATGTATAAGGTGATAGGTCTTGTCGGGTCTACAGCTTCAAGATATAAAAAACGATCAATCAGATATCTCGCCGAGTTGTCGTTTACTTCTCCCCAAAGAAATACTTTTCGTTGTTCCAAATACACATTTTCAATTTGCCCATTCGAATAAACTTGTGTTGATTCCAAATGATTCTCCTAAGCTGCCATCATAAAATTTGAACTGGCCTCTGGTCGGAATGTCTCACCGATCCCGTGTCTGAGAATTTTTTTAACGTGAATATGTCTTTTTTTGATAAATGATAAAGTTTTTCCTTCTGATTTAGAAATTTCGACCAATGAATAATTTTTGTAATAATAAAGTTCGATTAACCTCTGATCAGCCAAATCCAATTTTTTTACATTTTTGAAAATCGTTTCATAGCATTCTTTTTCTAAATAAGAAGAATGTAACTCTTCAGAATTTTGATCCATTTGATTCGGATCGACAAAAACCAAATTTTGATTTTCCTTCTTTCTCAAGATGCGATCTCCGTGTTTGATGAGAGCTCTTTTTAACAAAGTGGGAAATGCGGCCGGAATTGTAATTTTCTCAAGATTCTGATACAAATCCCAAAAAGATTCCTGGACGATATCTTGCGAAAGATCCTCGTCCTTTAAAATCTTCGATGCAAATTTATTGGCAAAACCGGAGAACCGGTTTTGTAAAACGGTCCAAGCTCTCAGATCTCCAGATTTCGCCTGATCCAGAAGTTCTATATAGGATTTGTCATTCATACAATTAAAAGTCCCAACCTACTTTAATTTGGTTCTAGAAAAAAAAGAGAGGAAATCATTTTTTTTTGAAAAAAATCTATGATGCGAAATGGGAGAAAGCCGTTCGAAAAAGCGAAAAGATTTGGAATAAAATTTTGAGTTCTTCGAAGGTCATTGCCAGTTTCAGAGAATTGTGGTAGAGGGGAAAGCGCACTGCCCACGAACCACTCCCCGCCACCCTAACTCGGGCGGGGGTTTGTGGATTAGCAACCCGATTATGTCTCTTCCCCCTTCCCGCTCCCTGAGTTAAAAAACCCTGCCAGTATAAGCCATACCTGAGAACTAACAACTGCTAGCAGTCAATACCCGAATCCTTCTCGGCCTGCATATTTCATTTTTCGCGTAATGTTCACTAAAATTTGGTCGCTTTTAAGCCAATTGGATTTGTATCATGGCCAATCAGTTGTGAATACGGAACTTCAACTTTTTACTTTGGGACTTAGTCGTATGAAAGGCGATTCCGAAATTGTGAATCTTTGGAAAACTTTCTCCAAAACTTACGATGATAACCAGAAAAAGAATGCTCCCAAATAAAACTGGCTCTACTCACCTTCGACCTCAAAAATCATTCAAACGAAAGTTTTTTAATTATGAATAGTGACCTAGGTATAGATCTCACTTTATTCGTTTGGAATAGCACCATTGCCATTTTAGTCGTAACATTTGTTTGTTGCTTGGCAAGTTTTCGCCGAACCATTCTTTTAATGATTGTTTTAGCCATTACACTGTTAGCTGGCATTCAATTTGTTTACAACTCGCATCATGATCTGATTAAAATCATGAGTTTTATCAAACTCATGCTGCTTCTACCCCTTGGTTTGGGAGCATTACTCAGCTTTTCTATTTTGTCTGAAAATAAACAGCGAAGGTTCCTGCTTTGGTTTTCCCGATATATCAACTTTGCTGTGGTGTGGTATTCCCCGTTTATTTCGGACAATAAATTAAGCACATCGCTTTTCATATAACTTTCTAAATACAATAGGAGA
>NZ_RQGQ01000019.1 GCF_004770265.1 Leptospira congkakensis | reverse complement strand
GCCTCTTCTTTCGCGATTCATATTGCTCCTTCGCGAAGGCTTTATTTTAATGTCCAATTATTTGGGGGAATACCACTTCGGCACTACCGGCCTCGTTTGGGCTGCGCCACATTCCTCTCCGTCACGCTTCTCGCTCTGCAAGAAGACGCGCCGACGCTAACGCCTCCTACAGAGGCTCAGCTACGAGGAACGTCGATTAGCCTAATTCGTTAGTTGCAATATGCAAAATTTCGTTCTCGTCAGGTTTCTTTATTTTTCTTTTATATTTATACGGAAGTCTGGATTAACAGTATATCTAACTCTTAACGCTTGTTGAACAAAGTCTCTCTTTGATTTACTTTGCTTCGTTTGTTGAAGAATTCTGGTGGGACTTCCAGTTCCATTTTATCTACACTATTTTACTCGCAAGGCATACTGCAACTAACAGCGTCTTAACGCTTCACTTCGGCACTCACGGCCTCGTTCGGCCTTCGGCAAATTTCCCGCTACCCTAACGCCTACTGCGCAGGCTCAGGGCGGGAAACTTCGTTAACACTAGTTCGTTATACGCAATTGGTAGAATAAATAGAAAAAACAGCGCGCAAATTTAAAACGAAGAAGTAAAAATACTAAAAGTCAGTGCATAACTTACCCGATGGCATCTCTTGAGTTTAATGCCAATTCAATGATTCACGGAAAAAAGAAGAAATTTACGCGCTTCGCTTGTGTGATACTTCGTATCTATATCTTTTACTTTACGGACCAACTGCGTATAACAGCGTCTTAACGCTTCACTTCGGGACTAGCCCTCGTTCGGCCTTCGGCAAATTTCCCGCTTCCCTAACGCCTACTGCGCAGGCTCAGGGCGAGAAACTTCGTTAACACTAGTTCGTTATGCGAAATTCTTTAAAAACTATATGATTAATAAAATAAAGAAACTACTCTTTTATGTAATCCTAAGTTCGATTATATACAACTGCGAATCTAATAAGCAAACTTCCGAGACGGCAAAAACCTCATTCATAATAGGAAAAAACATTAATGTGAGGAAAGAACCAAATCCTGATTCGATATCTCTTGGTCTTATTCAAGGTGGAAGCGAAGTCCAAATAATTCAATACGGTGAAAAAACAACCATTATAAATGGAATTAAAGGAAAATGGATCTATATCGAGGGCGTTGACACTAATCTTGGTTCAGAAATTCACGGCTATATTTTTGATCAATTTATATTAAAAAATCATAAAACTCCATCCGATATTCTTGAAAAAATATTAGAGGAAAAAGATGATAATATCAAACTTTCTAAATTAAAAAATTTTAAAAACCTATTTCCTTTTGATATATATCGAGAAAAAGAATTTGGCCAACACGTTGTAGTAGATTCGTATATTGAATTTGCCAAATGCGAAATGATTCGGAATAGAAAAAAATACGATCATTCCAATCAAAATGAATTTTTTACTAAACTAAATTCAACGATTAAAAATTTTCATTTCGATGAGTTCGAAAAATTGACAAAATGTGAATTCGAATTAAGACAAAGATGTAATCAAGTAGAAGAAGATTTGAATTTCCCGATAAAGACATATGATAATGAAATTAAAGAAGAAATTAGAACAATTTTTTCGCAAATCCTAATCGATACTCGTGATGAGAATAATTGCTACAGGATGAAGTCTGGAAAAAAGTATTGTTTTCACATAGACAAAAACAATAAACAATACCAGATTTCTGGTATGTGCTATAAATAATTGAAAACTTAAAGAACTTCGCATAACATCGCGGAAACGCTGCGCTTCGGCACTTACGGCCTCGCTTGGTCTGCGACACATTCCCCTCCTGGCATTCGCTCGCATACGCAAGCTACATGCCAGTCCCTAACGTCCCGTTCCGGGACTCAGGGTCGGGGAACGTCGTTTACACTAGTTCGTTATGCGTAATGTTTTAAAATTTTTTATGAACGCAAAATTACTAATTAATCTCAAAGAATTTGTAAAATGGAGCGACCATATATTAAGTGAAAACGATAAAGCTGATATCCTAATGGGACAACTTTTACGAATACATTCCTTATATTATGAAACTGACTATAATTTAGATAATTCAGTATACCCTGACCCGCCGAATTTAGATTATTGGGAAGTTAGGAAAAAAATAGAAATGAACTTTCCAGAATTTAAAGCCTACAATACAGTATATGATGTTACAATTGAATCCCAGGAAAATAAAATAATACAAGTAGATCCATATGATGATTTAACAGACTTAGTAAAAGATTTTAAAGAAATTGTATGGTTTTTTGAAAATACATCTAGTGATAATGCTTTATGGCATTTTAAATCAGGTTACATGCATCATTGGGGACAACATATCTCAAATTTAACTTATTTCCTTTTCCATTTAAAATATCGACTTTAAATAAAAAGAACTACAAATTTAATTAAAAATAATTCTAGAAAACAAAATCTTAAAAATAAATTTAATAAAAAAAACATTTCTTTTCTAATCATTAAATTTTATAAATATTTTTAAGCCGTACAATCTAAGAGAAAGAAATACGAAGAGTATTATCTATATAACATCTCGGAATAATAGTAATAAAAAAACACTACGCATAACAGCGTCTTCCCGCTACGTTTCGGCACAAGGCCTCACTCGGCCTACGGCAAATTCCCTTCCGGCACGCTTCTTGCTTCGCAACAAGTCGCGCCGACGCCAACGCCTCCTTCGGAGGCTCGGCTACAGGGAAATTCGGGAAGACTAGTTCGTTATACGCAATTGGTAGAATAAATAGAAAAAAACAGCGCGCAAATTTAAAACGAAGAAGTAAAAATACTAAATGTTGGTGCATAACTTACCCGATGGCTTCTCTTGATTTTAATGCAAATTCAATGATTCACGGAAAAAAGAAGAAATTTGCGCGCTTCACTTTTGTGATACTTCGTATCTATATCTTTTACTTTACGGACCAACTGCGTATAACAGCGTCTTAACGCTTCACTTCGGGACTGCCGCCCTCGTTCGGCCTTCGGCAAATTTCCCGCTATCCTAACGCCTACTACGCAGGCTCAGGGCGGGAAACTTCGTTAACACTAGTTCGTTATGTGCAATGCCATAAAATTTAATATTTTAAAATAATTAAATGAGAATCTGCTATATTTGTCATAATGAAATAAATGAACAAAATCAATCAAAAGAACATATTCTTCCCAATTCAATCGGCGGAAGACTAAAATCACTAGATTTATTATGTAAAACATGTAATTCAGATTTTGGAGCTACATCTGATTCAGAATTTGCAAAACAATTTAATTTTATCTGTAATGTTTTGAATATTGATAGAGAGGTTGGCGAACCACAACCAATCATCGTTGAAAAAATAAAAACTGGAGAAAAATTCAAAGTCACATCTGACGGTAAATTTCATTTAAAAGATCCTAAAGTTGTCCAAAAAGTAACAGGAGAAAAAATAAATATAAAAATTACAGCAAGAACTATAGAAGAAGCAAAAAATATTCTGGAAGGCCTAAAAAGAAAATATCTAAAATTAAATGTAGAAGAATTTCTAAATCATGCAGTTAATGTAGAGGAAGAGTTCATAGAACCTATACAAGCCGATCTTTCTATTGGCGGAAAAGAAATATTCCCATCGATTCTGAAAACTGCATTGAACTATTACATCTATAAAACTCAAAACATAGAACCAGTCAAAAAAGCAATTGAACAGTTAAAAATATATAACCAGAATTTAGTTGAACCAATAATACCTGAATTTTCCCTTTATGATATAGAAACATCGGATATAAACCACAGTATCTTTATTCATGGTCATCAAAAGGAAAAAAGGCTATATGCAATAGTTGAGTATTTCAATATCTACCACTATATAGTAAAGTTAAGTGATGAATACTGTGGCGAAGACATTTCATTACTTTATGTTTATGATATTTTCTCAAAAAACGAAATTCCAAAAAAAATCAATTTTAATTACCTTCCAAGTTTCATCTTTCAATATACATATCCGAATTCAGAACCAAAATCTCATTTCCTTCAAGAGAGAGTAGATAGAGTAATGAAGATCGCTGAAAAAAGAAATTTTGATAATTTAGTTTCCCGAATCTTTAGATCAGCATGGAAAAATACCGTTGCTAAATTAATACCACAAGGTGAACCAATAACAGACGAAGCCTTGAGATTATTAACCTCTGAAATAGTTAACAAACTTTCAAGATATATTTTCCCCAAAAAAAGTAGAAATTAATGGCACTGCACATAACAGCGACTAACCGCTTCGCTTCGGGACTTACGCCCTCGCTCGGTCTGCGACACATAGGCTTCTGGCACTCCTCTTGCTTACGCAAGCGTCGTTCCAGTCCCTAACGTCCCGTCGGGACTCAGGGCCAGCCTACGTCGGTTAGTCTAGTTCGTTAGTTGCAATGTGCTAAATTTCGTTCTCGTCAGGTTTCTTTATTTCACTTTTTTATTTATACGGAATTCTAGATTAATAGTATATTAAACTCTTAACGCTTGTTGAACAAAGTCCCTCTTTGATTTACTTTGCTTCATTTGTTGAAGAATTCCGGTGGGACTTCCAGTTCTTTCTTATAATTAATTTATTCTCGAACGGCACACTGCAACTAACAGCGTCTTAACGCTTCACTTCGGCACAAGGCCTCGTTCGGCCTTCGGCAAATTTCCCGCTTCCCTAACGCCTACGACGCAGGCTCAGGGCGGGAAACTTCGTCAAGACTAGTTCGTTATACGCAAGACTGCTAAATTAAAACCTATTAAATGAAACAAATTAAAATATATGCAATCCTCTTAGCTATCCTTCTATCCCAAAACCAACTATTGGCACAAAACATATATAATAAAAAAAAATTCTTCGTTGAAGTTACAGCTGCTCATTCCTTTTTAATTCCTAACAAAAACCTACACAGAATTGATGACAATGTAATGAACAAGAATAATGACTTTTATAATCGTCACGAAGTTATTGGAGATACTACATCTTTATATGGAACTCAAGAACAGAAATTTGCTAGTTTTTATACCTTTCAAAACTCTCCAAAACCTAAACTTAAAAGTCAATCATTCGCTTTATTCACCGAATACTTATTTAGTCCTAAATTTGGATTAGGAATAAGTTTAAATAATACTAATTTTCAAGCTGATAATCTTAGTCAGACAAGATTCGATAACAATCTTATCTATGATAATGAGAAAAGTTTTTTTGGTAATCCTGCTATTCGCGAAAATGCAATACTAAGAGAGATTCTTTTACCTTATAACACTAAATCTAATACTAAATTTTTACAATTAATTACAATCGGAATTCACTTGGCATATCACTTTATTAGTCACCCAATTTTCGATCCTTTTGTTAGGGTTGGTTTTGGATACGGACGAAACATTGAAGATATGGCTATTATTTATCAGTCGACTTTAACGGCAGGTTCTAGATTTTTCTTATCAGAAAGCTTTTATCTATTAGTTGAAGCGATGGCAACAAATTATGATGCCTACAAAGTTCCAGATTCTACACTCTTTGAGTCTAAAAGTAAACGAATGGCACATATTTGGTCTATACAAGAATATTCTGCAAAATTCGGCTTAGGTGTAGCGTTCTAATCGCAGTCCAGCGTATAACAGCAACTAACCGCTTCGCTTCGGGACTTACGCCCTCGCTCGGTCTCCGACACATAGGCTTTTGTCACTCCTCTTGCTTGCGCAAGCGTCGTGCCAATCCCTAAC
>NZ_RQGQ01000018.1 GCF_004770265.1 Leptospira congkakensis | reverse complement strand
AAGCCAAGAAAGGTTACTAAAAAGCGTTACCATTCTCATGCCGCTTAATCATTACCCATCTCTTGAAGTCATACCAAATAGCTTTTTATATAATCAGAAAACATATAAGAAAATCATATGCTAGAAATAATCTACAAAGAAAACGAAAAATTTATTTTAGCCATTATATCAGTTATAGTAGGCTGGCTTTTAAATACCTTTAATTCTATTATTAAAAATAATGCAGAAAAAATAATAATCAGAAATCGAACCATCGCAATTTTATATGAAATAAGATTTCACTTAAAGAAAATAACAGAATTTTCATATTATATAGATATTTTCATTAACGAGTATCTAAGCAAACTTAATGCATCCGATCTAAGGTTAGACAATATAAAGTTACGAGCCTTAATTCACCATTTTATAGAATCAAAAAAACCGTTCTATCAGTTTAAAAATATCGAACAAATAAGACAATTGTACAACTCTCAAATTATGGAGTTAATATCTATTCACCCTATTCTGGGGTATGAATTAATCGGTATGGAATCAAAACTATTGATAGACTCCGATATAGATTCAATAATTGATGATCTCATTCAAAACATTAATATAAAAGTAAATGAAGAAGATAAAACAGAAATAAATAAATTAAAACATAAAATAAAAGAATACATAATAAATTCCTCTCAGATCGATATAGAAAAATATATAAAAAAATTAGCCATTAGAAATGGCATATCAAAATATATAACAAATCGTTACTACATTTATAAAACGCGAAATATTGATATAATTTTTATAAAAAAAGAAATAGAGAAATACACATTAACAATATTGGGCTAGTCAATAAATTCGCCACTACGTATAACAACGGCTTACTGCTTCGCTTCGGGACGAGCCCTCGCTTGGGCTACGCCAAATTGTCCTCCTGTCACTCGCTTGCATCCGCAAGCTACGTGCCAGTCCCTAACGTCCCGTCCGGGACTCAGGGTCGGACAACTTCAGTAAGCCTAGTTCGTTATATGCAATTGCATCAATAGTTTCGATATAAATAATCAATTTTTGTCAATATTTTATTATTTATTGAATTTCAAAGTATTTCCTTATAACAATAAAATGAACAAAAATGTATAATTATTCACTCTGCTATAAAAAAATCGTTGCATATAGAAATAATTTATTGATGTTTTAGTTTATAATTAAATTCAATAATAAACATTATCTAAATTAACAAGGAGCTAATGAATGAAATTTATCAAGGTAAAAAACAAAAACAATACATCAGGAAAAACTCCTCCGTCTCCTTATTCAAGTTGGTTAGATTTCTGGGAGAAAAAAAAAGGTAAAAAAGCCACCAAATGTGAAGCCATGTCTTGCAACGGAAAGCCTGACGTAGGTGGCCATGTTATTAAATCTGGAGAAAGCAGTAAAGAATACATACTACCTTTATGTTATTCACATAATAATAAGTCTTCAGAAGAAGAGTTCAGTGCATGGGAAACAGACTTGATTCCTGTTTCTTGAAAATCATTAAATCTCTCCTAAGACTGGATAAATAATAATTTATGTATTACGAATTCATTATTTATCCATTTAAAACCAAAAATAATTAATTAAGACATTTAATAATTTTTTTTCTGTCTCAGAAAGTAACTGATTTAATGCGAAATATCTAATTCCAATAATCAATAAATAAAAAAATTCGTCTCAATGCAACTGCATATAACAGCGACTAACCGCTTCGCTTCGGGACTTGCGCCCTCGCTCGGTCTGTGACACATAGGCTTCTGGCACTCCTCTTGCTTACGCAAGCGTCGTTCCAGTCCCTAACGTCCCGTTGGGACTCAGGGCCAGCCTACGTCGGTTAGTCTAGTTCGTTAGTTGCAATGTGCTAAATTTCGTTCTCGTCAGGTTTCTTTATTTCACTTTTTTATTTATACGGAAGTCTAGATTAATAGTATATTAAACTCTTAACGCTTGTTGATCAAAGTCTCTCTTTGATTTACTTTGCTTCGTCTGTTGAAGAATTCTGGTGGGACTTCCAGTTCTTTCTTATTGTTAATATATTCTCGAACGGCACACTGCAACTAACAGCGTTTTAACGCTTCACTTCGGGACGAGCCCTCGTTCGGCCTGCGGCAAATTTCCCGCTATCCCTAACGCCTACTACGCAGGCTCAGGGCGGGAAACTTCGTTAACACTAGTTCGTTATACGCCATCATATTAAAATACATTCATAGAGTAGAAAATGCCCAATATCAGACTTACACTAAAAACACCAGACAAAATTAACTTTAATTCTTGGGAAATAACTAACTATTTGAATAGAATCGCTTCCTACCATTACAAACATGAAGCTTTAGGTGAACTATTGCGAATGATCTCCAAGAGTGAAAGTATTGGAAGTGCATTTGTATTATCAGAATCCTTCTTAATAGATAGACCGTACAAATTTTTATCTAAAATCAATTTAGGCGAAAAATCAGTAGTATCGCTACTAAATATTGGAAAAATTATTCCACTCATTCCAAATAAACTATTTTCACAACTAAATTTTTCATATGACTTACTAAGTTTAGATTATTCTATACAAGAAACAATCGAATCAAAGAAAGAACCAAGAACATCATATATTTCAAAAAACATAAATCAACTAATTGGAGATAGATTTGTGGAGAAATATGAAGAAAAAATAAGCCAAATATTAAGGACTGTGAAACGTAAAGAACGAAGTAAAATTGAAAAACAATTAACTCAATTATCAAAAGGATATAATTCAAAAAGATTTATTGATTTTGCTGAAATCGAAAAGTTAGAAAAGCAAACAGTACAAGAATTAACAAATAATTTCAGAAAAAGAGTTTCATACCTTCAACGACCAGTCTTAGGAATTCTTACAAACAAAAATCAATTTATCATAGCTGCAACAGATTTAATACAAAATTCAGAAGACTCCAAGTCCTATTTTATAATTAGAGATTTGAGTAAAGAAAACCCTGTAACGATCAATATAGACATATTCGGAGATATATTACACGATTTAATTTTCCCAACAAAACAAAGACTACAAGAAGAACTCTTACAAACCGATATCGATTACAAAAAACAGTTAATAATAAAACAAAAATTAGAAAATATCGAAAAGATTCTAGAACTTCATTCAAAATATTATTCCTACATTGAAAATAATAAGAAAGGAGAAGCATCCTATATTGAAACTCAATTACAGTTTTTACTTTCGGAGATGCAAGGAGATATGGCAAGGAAAAGCATTAGAGTTTCACGAGGAGCAGATATAGACATAAAGTCTGTTAATATACTGGCATAAATATGACGGCGTATAACAGCACGGAAACGCTGCGCTTCGGCACTGCCGGCCTCGCTTGGCCTGCGGCACATTCCCCTTCTGGCACTCGCTTGCATACGCAAGCTACGTGGCCAGTCCCTAACGTCCCGTTGGGACTCAGGGTCGGACAACTTCAGTAAGCCTAGTTCGTTATGCGTAATTAAAAATGAATTCATTCGTAAAATTTTTAAGCAAAAATAGGGAACTTTTTTTCCAATACCAAGACCGTAAAATTATTTATCTAGATTTAAACTATTGGATAGATTTCATAAAATTTGAAAACAATCTAGTAGTTAGAAAAGGAATACCTGAACTTTACAAACTTCTATTAGATAGTATCGAAAAAAAGAAAGCTATTACACTAATTTCAGATATTCATCTAAGAGAAAATTTTAAGAAAAAAAAATACAATAATTATAGTAGTTTAATTAAAATATTCCAAAAGCTTTCTAAAAACTTCTGCATTATTCCTATGATTGAGAGAGAACTAAATGAGCTAAATTATGCAGTATTATTTGCTAAAGGAAAATTGAATGATTTTCAAGAAAGAAGGAAGTCAATATATACAAAGCCAATTTTTGCATATCATGCAAACTTCCCAAATTTTGACGAATCAGAAAATAGAGAAGAATTAGAAGATTCTTACTTAAATTTCAGCTGGGAAAAAAGTCTTTCTGATATATTTGTAAATCCAGCAATAGATCTCGGGAAATTCCAGAATATCGAAGATCATGAAGAAGAAGTTTTCAGAATTTTGACAACAGGAAAAGCAGAAAACCTAAGTGATTCAAATTCATTTGACGAGCTGTTAGGAAAAGAATTATTTGGCTCACTTGACTTCTATACCGACTATATTACTACCGCTTTAAGGAATCTGGGAGAGAAAGAATATGATGTAAATTCAGAAACAATAGCTACCCGTAACCATATTTTCTACATCTTGCATAAAGAAAAAAAATTTAACATCTTTCCGAGCGTTGCAATTGGAGCTGGCATCCACAGTCTAATCAGATGGAATAAACCAATGGAATATCAGAAAAGTTTAAGCTTTGATATCCTCCACTCGAAAGTTGCAATACCATATTCGGATATCTTCCTTACAGATGGACACATTTCTAGTTTGATAAATAATAAACAATTAAAAATGATCAATAACTTTAACTGTCAAGTGACATCCGATCCGGAAATAGCGATAGAGTTGTTATCTCATTTTTAACTACGCATAACAGCGACTAACCGCTTCACTTCGGGACTTACGCCCTCGTTCGGTCTACGACACATAGGCTTTTGTCACTCC